>NZ_JBEONZ010000002.1:0-299317 GCF_040308705.1 Pseudoalteromonas sp. 19-MNA-CIBAN-0066 | reverse complement strand
ATGAACCGCCCATTGCGGACCCGCATGATGGGTGGTGTGGGGGCTGGAGGTTAGAGACCTCCGGCTACCCGATTATAAATCAAACAAACAAACCTGAAAAGTTGACTAAGTTATGAGCAATTATTGGAAAGACCAAACTCCCTGTACGCTCTCTTAACCATAATAAAATAAAGCCATAAACACCTGTAATCGATAAAGATATAATAGAAAAATGCCATTCTCCGCCGCTGTACATTATCCCATGAAGTAAACCAAACAATAAAACTAATAGTAAACCTGCAATATTAATTTGGGCTCCATATATATTAATACGAGAAGAAATTACAGCTAGAGAAAAAGTATAAAGAATAATTCCTCTAAACATAGGTTCTTCATCAAACCCTGGAATTGTTGCTTGATATACTAACTTTTCAAAATCATAATTAGGTCCTTCACCTAGAATGGTAGAAAGTATTAACTGTAAAAAAACAAATAATATAGTAACGATAACAGCTGGCTTAATTGATCCTGTTGTTTGCTTAAGCCTAAAGCCTGCATCGGCAGCTTTAAAGTTAGCATTTAAGTGTATCAGTAAAAATAAAGTAACGATCCATAGAAGAATAGCGGTGATTTTACCACCCCAGTTAAAACTTAAATCAGGAATGATTCTATTTACAGGAATTAGCTCACTACCTGTAAAAACGGCAAGAAAATAACCAAAAAATATAACAAGAGACAAGGCTCCCCAATTTAAATTTATGGTTACCTTTTTCATTTTAATTAAAGTCAAAACGATAACAAAAATAAACCCTGCATGAGAGAGAAACGATAAACTAAATTCTAACACGAGCACTTCCTTATGATGATTTATAACGCCGCCAGCAGAGGCGCGAGCTTGCGAGCGTCCTGCTGACTGGCTTTGTTATAGGGCTATTTCTCGATGATTCGCTCATTGTTCGCATGAGATAAAAAAGCTAGCTTTGCGTTATTAGCCGCAGGTTTAAAACTTGAGCTATAGCCCGCCTTAAACTTAAAAATAGATGCGACCCCGCCAATTATTGAACCAACTGGCAAAGTAAAAGCGTTAGTGAAAAAATCGAAGGCCGCACCACTAGCGATTCCATTGACAATCTTACCGCCGTCAAGGTTGAACTCTGTAGCGAAATCAAACTTTGAAGTGCGTTCCCACTTTTCACTTGATACTGTCGCTAAGTTTTCAATGCTCTCTTTGAGTTCTCGAATTGCTCTACTAGCCCCAAGATCAGGGTCTGGACACTTCAACGCTTCGATGTAAGCAAGTTCAATACATTCGTGGAGTGCATTGAACTCTGTCTTCCTACGCTCTTTAAATTCTAAAATATCAGCTATTGGAGTTGCACCATCTGGAACAGGAAGCAGATTTACTAATTCAAAACGAAGAGAGTTTTTTGGTTCGATGTATTCTTTTGGAATGGATAATTTATTGCCAATTTGGTGAAGAACCCAATCTGTTGACTTCTCTTCTTCCATAAGCTTTTTGGCTACTGCTGATTGAGCTACTGCGAAAGAATTTCCGATGTCAGCCCCACCAAAAGATCCTTGAAACCCAACACGCGGCCTCTCAATCACTCCGCTTTGAATCAGGATTTCTTCTTCTGGTAAACCAACATAAACTAGATTGCTACCTGGTATTACTACTTTATCCCAATAAAGTGCGTAATAACGAATCTCCTGAGGAGATAACCCTCTCTCCATAGTAAAACCATCACCATGGATACTGATAATGGCGGGGGCGGCTATAACTCCTCGAGTCATCTTTATTCTCCTTGGCTGAAAGCCCTATAACGCCGCCAACACAGGCGAGCGTCAGCGAGTCCAGCCAGCTTGCTGGCGTTTGTGATTGGCCTTGTTATGAGCTTCAAGTAAGACCAAAGAATTCATCACCGAACGTTCAACTAGGAGCCCATCCAAGATCTCAAATATTGAGATCCCAAACCAAGTGCCTTGCCCTGCCCTCCAACAGACGAGCCGATGTTAAACTTTTTGTTTTTATGCATCTCACGCGCGCGCATTAATTCCGAATTCTCTTCCTTGATTTCTATACATAATATCTATCGCATTCTGCAATCGCTTCGCTAGATCTGGATCATGGTTATTCGCCCATTCAATGCCTGAACGAGCCTTCTCAACATAATTGGCGCGTGTGGTGTCAGTGGCCATATCTACCGGCTGACCGGTCGCCACTGAGATTTTCATTGTCATTCCAAGAAACGGGGAACTTTCATCGAGCGACATTTTTCCAGTCTGGATTTGATCATTCATCCAATCAAACATTTCTTGCCGAGTCATACTTGTAAAGTCGGCTTGATTAGAGTCTTTTGATTTACTCGAATCGGTAGAGGCTGACTGCGCGACTTTAGTATTTAGAATGCTAGCAAATGATGCTGAATCATTACTGCTCTCTATTGAATTTTTCGGACCGGTGCGTTGACTGCTGTATTGATGGCTGGTTACTGTATCAATCTTCATAATGCTCTCCATTTTATTTTGTACACAACTAGAGTAATGCAAAATCTATTCCATACTTAAATTAGTATGATTTACGCAATCACTAGCTGCAATAGTCATCCTTAAATGGCAATAACTTTCCTCCATCGGTAATCAATTGCCGCTGGCAGATTACTGGCTCATAACGCCTGCCAGCAGGGGCGAGTGAAACGAGTCCAGCCAGCTTGCTGGCGACACTGGCTGGCTTTGTTAGGTGTTTACCAATCTTCATCGAAGTCATCAACACCGTGGGCACTATGTCCAACCATATACCATTTGTCGTTTATCTTTCTGAATATATGGCTGTATGTATTTTTAGCACCATTCGTAGATTGCTCTGATATAAGCTCCACGTTCCCCTTCTTTGCCCAAAGTGGAACTTCAGACAATGCGCCGCCTAGTTCTAGGTCTTTTTCATAGACTTTTCTTTCAATGACTTTATATGCAGATTCTTCTAGAACCTTGTCTGAAAAGTGAAACGATTTAAGCTCCCAGTAGATTGTTTTTAGCGAGTCTACATCTTTGGCTCTAGTATATTCACCGTAGCACTCTAATGTTTGCTCGGGCGTATTCATCGAACACTCATCCGCTTCAACAGATAATGCAACTAGAGCCAAAAGGGATAGCAATATTTTCATCGAGCTAATATACACCTAATTTTCATCGAGCTAATATACACCTAACGCCACGCTCTGCGGAAATATAGGAGCCTTAGCGAATAAATTTTCCGTAGTAGCGCCTTGTTAGTTTCACAGCCCAAACACCACTTCAAACTTCTCTCCATTGTTTAACCTTTCCAATCCTGAGTACAAACTTTTAGTATGCATTGGTTCAACAGCTATTCTTGATGCTTGGTAGTATTTCACACTTGTATTTGGAAAGTCGCTTAGAAAAAAAATAGATTTAACTTTTGCTAGTTCTTCCTCTGTTATCTCTATATTTTCAAGTAAAAAAGGTCTGCGATAGTCAACTTTAATACCTGTTCCTTCAATAAACCAGGCTGGTAATTGCGTAAGCTCTACAAGAAGGTCAGTTCTGTACCTTACCTCTGCATGAACAAATTCATGCGCTATCACGTCTGTGTTGAGCCCCTTAGGGCCTAGAAATATGCATTCTCTAAAGAACCCTGATGCTTGCATGCCCGTTGGATTAAAGCCAAAACTGGAGTACTGATCCCCAGTTGTAGCAATAATTCTTGGTGAAGATATAGGGTTACCATACACATTTGAAACTCTTTCGATTGCATCATTTATTGCTTCTATCAAGTTCGATTGTTGTGCTTCGTCAAGGCTGTCATCAACATAGAGATTTGTTGAAATCTGAGAAAAATGCGTCTGCCCGATCATTTCGCATGCTATCGCATCCTTTTTAAAGAAGGTAAAAGACGCAAAAAGAAGCAATATAAAAACAGGTACAAGAATTTTAAATATTCGCACAAACTTTCCTTGTGAAACTAACGCCCTGTTAATGGGCAAATTATTGTTGGCTAAAATAAGCGACGCAGGAGCAAAAGCCAACTGTAATTTGTCCTGTTGAACAGCTTGTTATATTTCGGTTAATTAAGCCAAGCAATTAAAAAAATAATTAGCGCATAAAATAAAATACCCACTAAATATTGAATAAGAAAACTACTATTTGATTTTGAATCTTTAAATTCTGAATAGCTATAAACTTTAGATTTATACAAACCGAATGAAGCTATTTTTAAGACCACAGTACCTGTTAGGTAAAGAAAAAAATCAAAAGCTAATGCCACAAGTATACTTGGTATAAATTCCAATACGATTCCCATTTAATTCTCCATTCTGATAGAAATATAACGCTTTGCACAGCGGCGCGAGGAACGAGCGTCCGGCGCCGCAGGCGCAAACTGCTGCAACTTGTTAGGTCTGACGCAAGCTCTCCTAGGCGAACCTAGTTTCGTATTTGACTTCAACCCAACCATCCTTGTGTACTTTGACTCTGAAATTCTTGACGAACCCTGCGGCCAAAGCCCCTACAAATGCACCGACCAAGGTTCCAACAGCCGCACCTATGGGGCCGCCGATTTGAAGCCCAACATACGCACCAACTGCGGAGCCACCTATAACTAGTAGCGCGGTAGATACGGAAACCTCTTTCTGTAGCTGAGACTTATTCTCAATTTGTCCAAGCATTTTACTTTCAGAGCTCACGACATTTCTCCTTGTATACCTAACAGCTTATTGAACACCACTTTGGGGGTTTATAACACCCCAAAACGGCGTATATTACATGGCTCAATAGTTCCACTAAATAACTACAATGTAAACAAGTAATTACGTATGTTATAAAATCACCGTTGTTAAAATACCCCAAAACGACTTTTAATAATGTTATTGGACAAAATACAAGCAACTGTCTATATATACAGTATCAGACTTAAATAATTGAATGTCATTTATGAAATCTCTCTTTCTAACCATGATTAAAGATCATATGTATAGCAAGCGTTATGCAAAGAGCACTATTGAAGCTTATTTGTTTTGGATAGCTGCCTATATCCGCTTTAATAATATGCAACACCCAAGCTCTATGGGGGATACTCAAGTGGAATTATATTTAAATCATTTAGTAAACTCGCAAAATGTAGCGCAAGGCACACAAGCCCAGGCATTGAATGCGCTAAGTTTTCTATATAAAGAAATAATTAAAAGTCCTCTCTCATTATCATTAGATTTTGTAAAAAGTGAACGCCCTAGGAAATTACCCGTTGTGCTTACACAAACAGAAGTTTCAGCGTTATTTAAACACTGTATTACAAAGCATTATTTAGCGTGTGCACTACTTTATGGTAGCGGTATGCGGTTAATGGAGGTACTACGTTTGCGGATACAAGATATTGACTTTGATTATAACTGTGTTCGAATTTGGGATGGTAAAGGGGGCAAAAATCGTGTTGTAACGCTTGCAGGAGAACTGATACCACAAATACGAACACAAATTCAATTAGTCGATAATTATTTACAATTAGACCTAAATAACCCGCTGTTTTGTGGCGTGTATATGCCGCATTTATTACGTAAAAAATATCCAAATCATAACAAACAGCTGGGTTGGCAATATTTATTTCCATCTTATAAACTCAGTATTGATCCTGAGAGTAAACAGCTAAGGCGCCATCATATTGATGAAAAGCAATTACAGCGCGCTGTAAAAAAAGCGGCTTTTAATGCACACATTAATAAACACGTTACGCCACATACTTTGCGCCACTCATTCGCTACGCACTTACTGCAAAGCGGCGCTGATATACGCACAGTACAAACACAACTCGGGCACAGTGACGTTCGTACTACACAAATATATACCCATGTTTTACAGCAAGGCGCTAATGGTGTTATTAGCCCTTTTTCAAGATTATAAACGTCTCTATTTAAAACAAAAAAGCACAACCCACAAGAGTTATGCTTTTTTAATTAATCTTAAATCTGAGTATGTTACAAACGAATGCCGCCGTCTATTTCTACTACGCGACCGGTAAAAAAGTCGTTTTCGATAATATATTGTGCGGTATGGGCTATTTCTGCAGTTTCACCTAAACGCCCTACTGGAGTTACGCTAAGCATGCGCTCTTTAGCTTCTGGTTTCATTACGTCGGTCATTGCGGTGCTTATAACACCTGGTGCAATTGCGCCTACGCGAATACCAAAACGGCCAAGCTCTTTAGCCCATGTAGTAGTAAGCGCTACAACGCCTGCTTTAGAGGCTGCGTAGTTTGTTTGCCCTATGTTTCCGGCGCGCGCTACGCTCGACATATTTACAATAACGCCACCTTTGCCCGACTCAATCATATGGCTGGCAGCTTCTCGGCCTGCCAAAAACACGCCAGTAAGGTTTACGTCTATTACTGATTGAAATTGCTCAAGCGACATTTTTTTAACTACTTTGCCGTCTTTTGCTTTAATAAACATGCCATCGCGTAAAATACCGGCGTTGTTGATCAATACACCAATATGGCCAAAGTCGCTATTAATGGTGTTAAATACCGCTTCCATTTCGCTCTCGTTGGTAACGTTGGCAGCGTAGCCTTGAATACGCGTAGTTACGCCGTCAAGTTGACTTAATTGCTCGGTTGCTGTGTTAAGTGCATCTTGCGCCATATCGATTAGGGCAATGTTTGCGCCCATTTTTGCAAACTTTTGCGCCATAGCAAAACCTAAGCCTTGTGCGCCACCGGTTATTACTACCGTGTTATTTTTAATTTCCACGCGTTACCCCTACTTCGAAAATAATTTAAATATGGCACTAAAATCTTCAGTACCCGCACCTTGGTGCTGCAATGTAGCGTATAAGTCGTTGGCCATTGAACCCATTGGCGTGGCTGATTTACTTTGTTTTGCTGCTTCCATTGCCAAGCCTAGATCTTTCGCCATTAGATCGACCATAAAGCCTGGTTTGTATTCGTTACTTGCAGGAGCCGACTCCATTACACCCGGACACGGGTTATATAATTCTAACGTCCAGTTACGCCCTGAGCTTGCGGTCATTATGTCGCTAAGCACTTTAGGATCTAGGCCATTATTTATACCCATTTGTAGTGCTTCGCTGGTGCCTGCCATTAAAATGCTCAACAGCATGTTATTACATATTTTTGCAACTTGCCCTGCGCCAATGTCGCCTGCATGAAAAATATTTTTGCCCATATCAACCAGCACAGCATTGGCTTTGTCGAACGCGGCTTTATCGCCGCCTACTATAAAGGTAAGTGTGCCGGCGGTTGCGCCTGCAACGCCACCCGATACCGGTGCATCTACAAAGCTAATACCTTGCTGTGCTAACTCTTTACCAACCACGCGCGCCGATTCGGCATCTATGGTTGAGCAATCAATAACTAAAGTGGTTTTACTTAAGCTGTTAATTAGCCCATTTTCGCCCAAATAAAGCGCTTTAACATGCTTGCCAGCAGGTAACATGCTAATAAGTATGTCTACGTTGTTGGCACATTGCGTTGCATCTGCGGCTGCGTTTGCACCTTTGCTTTTTAGCTCGTTAACTGTATTTTGGTTTAAGTCGAACACACTTACCGTGTGCCCTGCTTTAATAAGGTTTGCCGCCATTGGCCCACCCATATTGCCTAAACCAATAAATCCTATATTGAGTTTGCTCATAGCTTTAGCCTTGTTGTAATTGTTTAAGTGGGTGGTTATTGCCATAGCGATCTTCAAAAAAGCTATCTACCACTGAGCTTGGCACGTCGCTGAGTGTTTTGTATTGCCAGTTTGGCGCACCGTCTTTGTCGATTAACAATGCACGTACACCTTCTTGAAACTCACCCACTTCGCCGGCACGTACCGACATACCTAGCTCCATTCTAAAACACTCAGCAAGGCTTTTGCCTTTACTGGTTTTTAATTGGCGGCTTACTAACGCACAGCTTAGCGGACAACCATGCTTAAGCGATTTTTGCGCTTTTAGTAGCCATTTGTCGTCTGTGTTTAAGTTTAAAATATAGTCAACCTGTTGTTGTAGCGTAGTAAACTCAGCAAGTTCTTGAATAGTTGCCAAATTTGCTTTGATATTACCTTTAGGCAAACGCCCTGATTGCTGATCTAAATCAGTTAACAGCGTAGTAAGTTTTTCGTGATTTAAACTGGCCGTTTTACCCCATTTAATGCTGAGTAAACCCGCTAAAAGTGCATCGTATTTGTCTGCTTTTACATAGTGATCGGCAAGGGCAACAAAACGGGCATCGTCGCAATTTATAGACGCTGACGTAAGCCCTAAAAATAATCCAACACTGTGAGGCATTTTATGTAAAAAATAACTGCCGCCAACATCTGGGTATAAGCCAATAGTTTGCTCAGGCATTGCTATACGCGATGTTTCGGTTACTACGCGGTGGCTTGCACCGGCCATTAAGCCTAAACCGCCGCCCATTACAATACCGTTACCCCACACTAATAATGGTTTTTCGTAACAGTGAATTAAATAGTCTAGGCGATACTCTTGCGTAAAAAAATCCTCTACTAAGTCGCTTGCGCTGCCTTGAGCCATAGCGTGGTGCAAACTTACAACATCACCGCCTGCACAAAAAGCTTTGTCGCCTGCGCCTTTTAATACCACCATGGCAATACTGCTGTCTTGCGCCCAAGCTTTTAGTTGCGGCTCTAATAGTTTGATCATTTCAAAATTAAGGGCGTTTAACGACTTTGGTGCATTTAGCGTAGCAAACGCTATTAAAGCACCGTTTGACGCGGTTGCCGTTTCGAATACGACTGCGTCATCTGCATGATTTAATAATGTTAAGCCGCTCATTAGCCGTTCACCCAATTTGCACGACGCTTTTCTAAAAAGGCACTTACACCTTCTTGCTGATCTTCGGTGTCAAATAAGGCCACAAATAACTCACGTTCTAGCGGTAAAATGCTCGCCATAGGCTGATGACGCCCTTTTTGAATCAATGTTTTACATGCTGCAACCGAAGACGGACTTTGATCGGCCACTTGGTTAGCTAGTTTAAGTGCTGCAGCAAAGCTTTCGCCTTGTGGAACAACTTCTTCAATTAAGCCAATTTGCAGTGCTTTGTCGGCTTTTAAGCGCTCGCCACATAAAATCATGCGTTTTGCCCAGCCTTCGCCTACTAACCATGCTAGGTTTTGTGTACCACCAGCGCACGGTAGTAAGCCTACTTTAGCTTCAGGAAGCGCCATTTGTGCTTGCTCTTCAGCAATACGAATATCACACGCGAGTGCTACTTCTAAACCACCGCCCATGGCATAGCCATTAATAGCCGCAACCGACACGCCCCTAAAGTTACTAAGTGCTTCAAATGCTTCGCCAAATACGCGCGACATTTCGGCGGCTACGCCTTTATCGCCACCGGCAAACAAGTTTAAGTCGGCACCGGCACTAAAAAACTTTTCGCCTTCGCCGGTAAGCACTAGTGCATAAATATTTTTATTTTTGTTTAGCTTATTAACGGTGTTTTTTAAGGCAATTAATGTGTCTTTGGTCCAGGTATTTGCTGGCGGGTTTGACATAGTTAATATGGCTACATGACCTTCGGTCGTTAATTCAATGCTAGGATTAGACTTAGTATTTGACTCTGACATAAATAACTCCTTATAAAACTTCGCTGGCTGACTCTGCTAAAATACGACGCGCTATAATAACGCGCATAATTTCGTTAGTGCCTTCTAAAATTTGGTGTACACGTACATCACGTACATGGCGCTCTAATGGGTATTCTTTAATATAACCATAGCCACCATGAATTTGCAGGGCGTCGTTACATACAGTAAAGCCCACATCGGTTGCAAAACGTTTTGCCATAGCACAATACGTGGTTTTTTCGCTGTCGTTATTATCAAGCTTAAACGCAGCCAGCCTTACCATTTGGCGCGCGGCTACAAGCTCGGTGTTCATATCGGCAATTTTAAACTGCAGCGCTTGAAACGCGGCCAGTGGTTTACCAAACTGAGTGCGTTCTTTTAAATATTCGCGAGCCGTATTAAGCGCCGCTTGCGCTGTGCCAATTGAACAGGTTGCAATATTAATGCGCCCGCCATCAAGACCTTGCATAGCAAATTTAAAACCTTCGCCTTCTGCACCTAATAAGTTATGCGCCGGAATACGCACATCTTCAAAACTAATTAAGCGTGTAGGTTGTGCGTTCCAGCCCATTTTTTCTTCGGCTTTACCGTATTCAACACCTTTAGCGTCGGCAGGTACTATAAAGGCCGAAATACCTTTAGGGCCATCGCATCCGGTGCGCGCCATAACGACTAATACTTCGGTTTCGCCCGCGCCCGAAATAAACATTTTTGAGCCGTTAATTACGTATTCGTCGCCATCGCGTACTGCTTTAGTTTTTAGCGATGCGGCGTCTGAACCTGAGCCTGGCTCGGTTAAACAATACGATGCCAGTAAATCGCCAGTAACCAGTTGTTCGCAGTATTTGTCTTTAGCGGCGTCAGTACCAAAGCTTGCTACCATCCAAGTGGCCATATTATGTATGGTTAACATGGCTGTTGTTGCGGTACAGCCCATAGCAAGTTGCTCAAAAATAATGCTTGAATCTAAGCGCGATAAGCCAAGGCCACCGGCTTCTTCTGGCGTGTAAAGGCCACAAAAACCTAGTTCGCCTGCAGCTTTAATCGTGTCTTTAGGAAAAATATGTTCGCGATCCCACTTAGCGGCGTACGGTGCGAGTTCTGAGTCAGCAAACTGACGTGCTGTTTGAGCAAATGCTTGCTGATCATCTGATAAATTAAAGTCCATATAGACCTCTTCAATTAGTTATGTGTTGTCTAGGTGATTAGTGAAGAGCAACGAAGGTAATAGGAGTTACCTTCGTGCCCTTCTTTATTATTAATTATGCTTTTTATAAACTATTTATTATGAGTAATTACTTTAAGTTAATGCTCATATTTGGACCCGACGCTATGTCGTCTTCAAACCAACGTGAAGTAATGGTTTTAGTTTCGGTATAAAAACGAATACCTTGCTTACCGTAAGTGTGAGTGTCGCCATAAAACGAGCCTTTCCAACCAGTAAACGAAAAGAACGGCAGTGGCACCGGAATTGGCACGTTAATACCTACTTGGCCTACTTCAATTTCGTGTTGGAACTTACGTGCAACTGCGCCGCTTGAGGTAAACAGCGATGTGCCGTTACCGTAAGGGCTGTCGTTTATTAGGGCAATGGCTTCATCTAATGTATCTACAAACATACACGCCAGTACGGGACCAAAAATTTCTTCTTTATATAAGTCCATGTCTTTAGTTACATCGGTAAACAAGGTTGGGCCTACCCAGTTACCTTGCTCGTAGCCTTCAACCGTAAAGTTTGAGCCGTCAATTAAACATTTAGCGCCTTGCTCTTTACCACCGGCAATAAGCGATAAAATACGTGCTTTTGCAGCCGGTGATGTTTGCGGACCATACGCTGCGCCTGCATCATCCCATACGCCTGGGCGTACACCTTCAAAACCCGCTTTAATTTCATCAACCCAGTCTTTTGCTTGGCCAACAAATACCGCAACCGAAATACCCATACAACGCTGACCAGCGGCACCAACCGACGCGCCAACTAAGTTATTTACCACATGCGATTTGCTGGCATCAGGCATAATAACCATGTGGTTTTTAGCACCCACACACGCTTGTACGCGTTTAAGATTTGCTGTGCCTTTTGAATAAATATAAGCGCCAACGCCACACGAGCCAACAAACGAAATAGCGCGTACTGCTTTGTCCTCTAGTATGCGATCTACTTGTGGTTTTGTACCATGTACTACTTGTAACACGCCTTTTGGCGCGCCAGCTTCCATAAATAACTCAGCTAAGCGCATTGGCGTAAGTGGATCTTGCTCAGACGGTTTTAAAATAAAGGTGTTACCACACACAATTGCCAGCGGAAACATCCATAATGGGATCATTGCCGGAAAGTTAAACGGCGTAATACCCGCACACACACCTAAGGGTTGCATGTAAGAATAAGTATCGATTTTACGCGCTACGTTTTCCATGGTTTCGCCCATCATTAATGACGGTGCGTTAGCCGCTTGCTCAACTACTTCAATACCACGCCATACATCGCCTTTAGCGTCTTCAAATGTTTTACCAAGCTCATGACAAATAATAGTGGCAAGCTCGTCGTGGTGCTCTTTTAATAGCGCAGCGTATTTCATCATAATGCGCGCGCGCTCAGTAATTGGCACATCTTTCCACGTTTTAAACGTTTCTGAAGCCGAGGCAATAGCTGCATCCATTTCTGCGTCTGTGGTGCAAGGTACTTGGGCTAGCACTTCTTGGTTGGCTGGGTTTATTACGTCAATAAGTTCTTTTGAGCTTGATTGAATAAATTCGCCATTAATCAGTAGTGGTACTTGGTGCATAATTAAATCCTGTTTTATAAGAGTGTTAGTGCAGCTTTATTATTATAATTAGCGCTGCATTGATTATTATTTTATGATAAAAAATTAAAGTGCTTCTACTGCCATGGCCACTGCTTCACCGCCACCAATACATAAAGACGCTACGCCTTTTTTAAGGCCGCGATTTTTAAGTGCATGAATAAGCGTTACTAAAATACGTGCGCCGCTTGCACCAATTGGATGGCCCAATGCACAAGCACCGCCATTTACGTTTACTTTGCTTTCATCTAGTTTAAGCTCGTTAATAGCAAGCATAGTAACCATGGCAAACGCTTCGTTAATTTCCCACAGGTCAACATCGTCTGTAGTCCAACCGGCTTTTTCTAGTACTTTGTTCATTGCGCCCACTGGCGCTACTGTAAATTCGCTTGGTTTTTGAGAATGCGTGCTGTGGGCTACAATTTTACAAAGCGGGGTTAAGCCCTGCTCTTTGGCTTTTGACTCGCTCATTAAAATAAGTGCTGCGCCACCGTCTGAAATTGACGATGAGTTAGCGGCTGTAATAGTGCCGTCTTTTTTAAATGCAGCACGTAGGCTCGGAATTTTTTCTGGGCGGGCATTACCTGGCTGCTCGTCAATGGCAACGGTAACGTCGCCTTTGCGTGTTTGCATAGTGTGCGGTGCAACTTCGTTATTAAAGCTGCCGTTTTCAATTGCGGCTTTTGCTTTGGTTAGCGAGCTTAGTGCAAAGTTATCCATTTGTTCACGGCCTATACCGTATTCATCGGCGGTGTCTTGTGCAAAACAACCCATAGCTTTGTTGTCGTAAGCATCTTCAAGGCCATCGCTCATCATGTGATCTTTAATTTCGCCATGCCCCATGCGCATGCCGCCGCGAGCTTTGGGAATAAAGTGCGGTGCATTACTCATACTTTCCATGCCACCAGCAACTGCTGAGTTTATAGAGCCCGCTTTAATTAGATCATGTGCCAACATTGCCGCTTTTAAGCCAGAGCCACACACTTTATTTATAGTGGTAGCCCCCGTGCTAAGTGCTAGGCCTGCTTTTAACATTGCTTGACGAGCAGGCGCTTGGCCTACACCAGCAGGTAATACACAGCCCATAATTACTTCATCAATAGCATCTGTGCTTAGGCCTGTTTCTGCCAATGCACTAGCAATAGCGGTTGCCCCCAGCTCAGTTGATTGCGCATCATTAAGTGCGCCCATAAATCCACCCATTGGGGTGCGTTTTGCTGCTACAATAACAACGGCTTCAGTAGTCATAAAAAGGCTCCATTTAGTAATTGGCCCCGTGCAATTTAATGCGCTGAACCAAACAATTTATTTATAATCTGTTTACGAGCATACATAATATTTACGTTTACGCCAACGTAAATCTAAAATCAACTTTTAGTTGACTGTAAAAACTGTAAACTTATTTGTATTATGTTTCATTACACTTCAGTAAAAACGCCTACGCAGGCTTTAAAGCCTAACTTTAATGAAAGTTTACTCGCCATTTTCATTAGTCTAAAGTATTACACAAACATCTTGCTTTACCTTTACGTAAACTTCACTTATATTGGGGTTATTCGAATGAGGTAAAACACTATTATGAAACCAGATAATCAATCAAGCTTTGCAACGTCGGCCACTGTGCCTGCCAATAACGAACAAACTTTTAGTATTAGCGAACTCGCAAAGGAGTTTGACATTACCACCCGCTCTATCCGCTTTTATGAAGACCAAGGGCTTGTTACGCCAAGTAGAAATGGCCAAACCCGTATTTACTCTAAACGCGATAAAGTACGCTTAAAATTAATTTTACGTGGTAAACGCTTAGGTTTTACGCTGGCAGAAACAGGACGTTTGTTTGAACTTTACGACGCCGACAAATCAAGTGCTAAGCAGCTGGTAACTATGCTGGACCTTATTAGCGAGAAAAAAGCCGACCTATCACAACAAATGGACGACATTAAAGTTGTTCTTATGGAATTGGTAACAGCCGAGCGCCGTTGCCGCGACACACTTAATAAAATAGATGAGTAATACGCGGTATTAACTTAATCAATCACACAGGAATGAATCATGAGCACTATTTCACTATATAAAGAAATGAACTTTGGCCTTGGCGAAACCGCCGATATGATCCGCGGACATGTAAACAGCTTTGCCAGCCAAGAAATTGCCCCACTAGCCGAAAAAACTGACCTTGATAACGCTTTCCCAAATCAACTTTGGCCACAAATGGGCGAAATGGGTTTATTGGGAATGACAGTAGCTGAAGAATTTGGCGGTGCTGGTTTAGGTTATTTAGAGCATGTTATTGCCATGGAGGAAATTAGCCGTGCAAGTGCTTCTATTGGCCTAAGCTATGGTGCGCATTCAAACCTGTGTGTAAACCAAATTAATCGTAACGGCACGCAAGCCCAAAAAGAAAAATACTTGCCTAAGCTTATTAGCGGTGAGCACATTGGTGCCCTTGCTATGAGTGAGCCAAATGCGGGTTCAGACGTAGTTTCAATGAAACTTAAAGCCGAGAAAAAAGGTGATAAGTACATTTTAAACGGTAATAAAATGTGGATCACCAATGGCCCAGATGCGCATACTTTAGTTATTTACGCTAAAACCGATTTAACTGCCGGCGCAAAAGGTATTACTGCATTTATTGTAGAGAGCGACTTCCCTGGTTTTTCAACCGCGCAAAAGCTCGACAAACTCGGTATGCGTGGCTCAAATACCTGTGAACTGGTATTTGAAAACTGCGAAGTACCCGAAGAAAACATTTTAGGTAACTTAAACGAAGGCGTTAAAGTATTAATGAGCGGCCTTGATTACGAACGCGTAGTACTTGCAGCAGGCCCACTGGGTATTATGCAAGCGTGTATGGATATTGTTGTACCTTATATTCATGAGCGCAAACAGTTTGATACGCCTATTGGTCAGTTTCAGTTAATTCAAGGCAAAGTAGCCGACATGTATACGCAAATGAACGCCGCACGCTCGTATGTATATACAGTGGCTCGCTCGTGTGATCGCGGTGAAACCACCCGTAAAGATGCTGCCGGTGCTATTTTATATGCAGCCGAGCTGGCAACTAAAATGGCGCTAGATGCCATTCAAATTTTAGGTGGCAATGGTTATATAAATGAATACGCAACGGGCCGCCTACTACGTGACGCCAAATTATATGAAATTGGTGCAGGTACCTCAGAAATACGCCGTATGCTAATTGGCCGCGAACTTTTCACTGAAAGCCGTTAAGGATTAAATAATGACGATTTTAACATCGAGCGTTAATCCTCACGATCCAACGTTTGTACAAAACCATAAAAATATGTCGGCGTTGGTAGATGATTTACGTAATAAAGTGGCAACAATTAGCCAAGGTGGCGGCGCTGCATTAAAAGAGCGCCACGAAGGCCGCGGTAAATTATTTGTACGTGACCGTATTAGCACTTTAATTGACGAAGGTTCGCCATTTTTAGAAATTTCGCAATTTGCCGCCTTTGGTGTTTACGAGCAAGAAATTGCGTGTGCCGGTGTAGTAGCAGGTATTGGCCGTGTTAAAGGTGTTGAATGCATGATTATTGCAAACGATGCCACGGTTAAAGGCGGTACTTACTTTCCGCTAACGGTTAAAAAGCATTTACGCGCGCAAGATATTGCTGAACGTTGCCATTTACCTTGCATTTATTTAGTTGATTCGGGCGGTGCAAACTTGCCAGAGCAAGATGATGTATTTCCCGATAAGCTGCATTTTGGCCGTATATTTTACAACCAAGCCCGTATGTCGGGTAAAGGTATTCCACAAATTGCTGTGGTTATGGGTTTATGTACCGCAGGCGGTGCCTATGTACCGGCCATGGCCGATGAAAGCATAATTGTAAAAGATCAAGGCACTATATTTTTAGCGGGTCCGCCTCTTGTTAAAGCTGCAACCGGTGAAGTAGTAACCGCCGAAGACCTTGGTGGTGCCGACGTGCACTGTAAAACATCGGGAGTTGCCGATCATTACGCGCAAAATGACGAACATGCGTTGTCGATTGCGCGCCAATGTATAGCGCGTATTAATTACACCCGCCCTACTGCGCCGTTGCTAGAGGAAGTTAAACCACCTCGTTATGATATTAACGAGCTTTACGGCATTGTTGGCACCGATCTTAAAAAGCCATTTGATGTACGCGAAGTAATAGCGCGCACAGTTGATGACTCATCGTTTGACGAATTTAAACGCTACTTTGGCGAAACCCTAGTAACGGGGTTTGCGAGTATTTATGGCCACCCAGTGGGCATAGTCGCTAACAACGGTATTTTGTTTAGTGAGTCGGCGCAAAAAGGCGCGCACTTTATTCAGCTATGTACGCAGCGCAACATTCCTTTAGTATTTTTACAAAACGTAACCGGCTTTATGGTAGGTAAAAAATACGAAGCCGAGGGTATAGCTAAACACGGCGCTAAAATGGTTATGGCGGTATCGTGTGCCGATGTGCCTAAATTTACCGTACTAATTGGTGGCTCATATGGCGCAGGTAACTACGGCATGTGTGGCCGTGCATTTGAACCTACCATGATGTGGATGTGGCCCAATGCGCGTATTTCTGTAATGGGCGGCGAGCAAGCAGCCGGTGTAATGGCGCAAGTTAAGCAAGACGGTTTAGCCCGTAAAGGCCAAAGCATGAGCGAGCAAGAAGTAAGTGACTTTAAACAGCCAATTATTGATCAGTACGAAGAGCAAGGACATCCGTATTATGCCAGCGCCCGCTTATGGGATGACGGCATTATTGATCCTGCCGACACACGTAGCGTTTTAGGACTTGCCTTAAGTGCCGCTAGTAATGCACCAGTGCAAGAGTCGAAATTTGGCGTATTTAGAATGTAATCGGAGCGTAAAATGTCAGTTACTCTACAAATAACAAAATCAAATGTGGCGGTACTCGTTTTAAGCCGCCCCGAAAAACGCAATGCATTTAACAGCGAAGTCATTCAAGAGCTTATAAAATGTATTGAACATGCTAATACGCTCGATATTCGCGCCTTGGTGTTAAAAACTGAAGGCAAACATTTTTCAGCCGGAGCCGATTTAGCCTGGATGAAATCGATGGCAGATAACAATGTTAACGATAATTTAGCCGATTCAATGCAGTTAGCTAAATTAATGCAAGTGTTAGCAACAAGCCCGCACCCTACTATTTGTGCCGTGCAAGGTGCTGCGTTTGGCGGCGCTTTGGGTTTAATTGCCTGTTGCGACATTGCAATATGCCAAGACAATGCACAATTTTGCTTAAGCGAAGTAAAGCTGGGGCTTATTCCTGCGGTTATTAGCCCTTATGTAATTAAAGCCATTGGTGAGCGTGCAGCGCGTAGATACTTTTTAACTGCTGAGGTGTTTGATGCGCATACCGCTAAGCAACTTGGGTTAATTCATCAAGTAACCGGTAATTTAGGATGTGCGCTCGACGCTATGCTGCAAACATTGATTGATAATGGCCCGGTTGCAGTAAAAGCGGCAAAAGCACTTATTAACGATGTAGCAAATAAAGAAATAACCGATGAGCTAATTGAGCTTACTGCTCATCGTATTGCCAAAATTCGTGTATCGGATGAAGGCCAAGAAGGCTTAAGCGCTTTTTTTGACAAACGTCCACCACAATGGCAACTGTAGGATTAATTATGAACGTAAATAAATTACAAAAAATACTCATTGCTAACCGTGGTGAAATAGCATGCAGAATAATGCGCAGTGCTAAATTAATGGGCTTAACCACAGTTGCTGTGTATTCCGATGCTGATAAACACGCGCAGCATGTAAAAATGGCTGACGAAGCCTACCACATTGGCCCAGCGCCAAGTAAAGACTCGTATTTAGTTGCCGATAAAATACTGCAAGTAGCAAAAGACAGCGGCGCAGATTGTATTCACCCTGGTTATGGGTTTTTGTCTGAAAACAGCACGTTTGCCAACGCATGTGAAGCAAATAATATTGTATTTGTTGGACCACCAGCAAGCAGCATTGAAGCTATGGGCTCTAAAACGCGTGCTAAAGAAATTATGGCCGCGGCTAATGTGCCATTAGTACCTGGTTATTATGGCGACAAGCAAGATCCTGCTTTTTTACAAGCAGAGGCCGAAAAAATTGGCTACCCGGTACTGATCAAAGCAGCATTTGGTGGCGGTGGTAAAGGCATGCGCGTGGTAAATCATGCGAATGAATTTATTAGCGCACTTGAAGGCGCACAGCGTGAAGCCGTTGCTGGTTTTGGTAATGACCTTGTATTGCTAGAGCGTTACGTTAACCAACCACGCCACGTAGAAGTACAAGTGTTTGCCGATAACCACGGTAACTGTGTTTATTTAGGCGATCGTGACTGCTCGTTGCAACGTCGTCATCAAAAAGTAATTGAAGAAGCCCCTGCCCCGGGTTTATCAGACGAGTTGCGCAAAGAAATGGGTGAAGCCGCGGTGCGTTGCGCTCTTGCAATAAACTATCGCGGTGCAGGTACAGTTGAGTTTTTACTGTGTGGCGATGAGTTCTTCTTTATGGAAATGAACACGCGTCTGCAAGTAGAGCACCCGGTTACCGAAATGGTTACTGGTGTTGACTTAGTTACGTGGCAAATTAATATTGCCGGCGGGCAAACACTGCCATTCAAACAAGCTGATATTAAATTGCAAGGCCACAGCTTTGAAGCGCGTATTTACGCTGAAGACCCTGCTAATGAGTTTATTCCGTGCTCAGGCACAATTGAAGCACTTTATACTCCGCTAAACAGTGAGTTTGTGCGCATTGATACTGGCATTGCAGCCGGCGACGAAATTAGCCCATATTACGACCCCATGATAGCCAAGTTAATTGTGCATGATGATAATCGCGAACAAGCGCTGAGCCGTTTACAACACGCGCTTGAGCAATTTCACTTAGCGGGCTTTAGTACTAACATTGGCTTTTTACATAACTTAGCTGTGCACCCTAGCTTTAAACAAGGCGCGCCTAGCACTCACTTTATTGCCGAGCAAGGCGATTCGTTAGTGGCGGTTGATCAATCTCTTCGCCAAGCAAGCCAGCTTATTGCAGCCTTTACTTATTTAGAGCAGCTAGTTAGCACTCAAGAAGCGCCAAATACAAGCCCTTGGCAACAACTCAGTGGCTTTGCTCTAAATGCACCGCAAAGCGTTAAAATTGCGTTTGTTGATTTAACTCTTAATGCGGTTAAAACGAATAATGGCTACAGTATTACCCATAATGAGCACGTATTTAATGTTCAAGGCAGTTTAAATAATGGCCTTTGTAGTGTATTTATAAACGGCGAAAAACACACAGCCCACGTAAGTCGCGTTAATAACGTGATCACCGTAATGCACAAAGCACTACAAACTCGCCTAGAGCTAGTAAATAAGCACTATATTAGCGATCACCAAAGTGATGCCCTGCCTTTAGCTGCGCCACTTAATGGTACGGTAGTAAAACACTTAGTTGAGCTGGGCAGTAGTATTACCAAAGGTGACCCTGTGGTTATTATTGAAGCGATGAAAATGGAATATACGCTCAACGCCCCGCACGATGGTATTTTACAAAGCTATTGTTTTGCCGAAGGTGAACTAGTAAGCCATGGCGCGTTACTGGCTATAGTTGAAGATACGACAGTTGCAAGTGACCCTGCTAAGGGAGGCGCATAATGAGCGTTTTTCCGCAAAAGGTGCGTATTGTTGAAGTAGGCGCGCGCGATGGCCTACAAAACGAAAAAGCAGTAACCACTGCCGACAAAGTAGCGCTTATTAACGCACTTGCTGCTGCGGGTTTAAAAGACATTGAAGCCGGTGCGTTTGTATCCCCTAAATGGGTGCCGCAAATGGCAGACTCAGCTGATGTGATATCGGCTCTTAATTTGCCCGATGTAAACTTAAGTGCGTTAACCCCTAACTTAAAAGGCGCACAAGCTGCGCATGCCGCTGGAATTAAAGAATTTGCCATATTTACAGCGGCTAGCGAATCGTTTTGTCAAAAAAACATTAACTGCAGTATTGAGCAAAGTATTGAGCGTTTTAGCGACGTTATGGAGTTTGCCAAAGCGCATAACATTAAAGTACGCGGCTATGTAAGTTGTGTTTTAGGTTGCCCGTATGAAGGCGAAATAGACCCTCAAGCTGTACTTTATGTTAGCCAAAAGCTACTCGCACTGGGCTGTTATGAAATAAGTCTTGGCGATACCATAGGTGTAGGCACAGCTAAAAAGGTAACTGAGTTACTTACTTTACTATTACAGCACATTGATAAGTCGCAACTTGCAGTGCATTTTCATGACACTTACGGCCAAGCGCTCACAAATATTTACGCGGCACTAAACTTAGGTATAGCAACGGTTGACGCGGCAGTAGCAGGCCTTGGTGGTTGCCCTTACGCTAAAGGGGCGTCAGGAAATGTTGCCACCGAAGATGTAGTTTACTTACTGCAAGGGCTTGGCATTAAGCACGCAATTGATTTACAAAGGCTTAGTGATGCAGGATGGCAAATAACAAAAGCGCTTGGCAAACAACCCGTAAGTAAAGTGTCGATTGCATTGCATGCTAAATAACATCCCCAATAATTTTTATACAAAGTACTTATAAACTAACTATCATGTAGTTAGTTAAACAATTTAAGCACACAATGAGGAGTGACTCATGGCCGGATTTGATAAGGTAGTTTCTAGTTACGAAGCTGCAATGGCAGGATTAAAAGACGGCGATACCGTAATTGCCGGTGGTTTTGGTTTATGTGGTATTCCTGAGGGCTTAATTAAACAAATTAAGCAAATGAAAACCAAAGAGCTAACTGTGGTGTCTAATAACTGCGGTGTTGATGACTTTGGTTTGGGCATTTTATTACAAGACAAACAAATTAAAAAAGTAATTGCCTCATACGTTGGCGAAAATGCCCTATTTGAGCAACAGTTACTCAGCGGCGAAATTGACGTAGAGCTTACACCACAAGGCACTTTGGCAGAAAAAATGCGTGCTGGTGGTGCAGGTATTCCGGCGTTTTACACCGCAACAGGTTACGGTACGCCCGTTGCCGAAGGTAAAGATGTAAAAGAATTTAATGGTCGCCCTTATATTTTAGAAGAGTCGATAACCGGTGAATTTGCTATTGTTAAAGCATGGAAAGCCGACCGTTACGGAAATTTAGTGTTTCGCCACACTGCAATGAACTTTAACCCACTTGCCGCAACCGCTGGTAAAATTACGGTAGCCGAAGTAGAAGAAATTGTAGAGCCGGGTGAACTTGAGCCAAGCCAAATTCATACCCCTGGCATTTATGTAAACCGCGTTATTAAAGGCAACTTTGAAAAACGCATTGAGCGTGTTACTACACGAGATTAAGCAGGAGCATTAATATTATGGCATTATCACGTGAACAAGTTGCAATGCGCGTTGCACAAGAGCTAAAAGATGGCTATTACGTTAATTTAGGCATAGGAATTCCGACACTCGTCGCAAACTATGTTCCAGACGATATTGAAGTTATGTTACAGTCCGAAAATGGCTTGTTAGGCATGGGACCATACCCAACTAAAGCAGAGCTAGACGCCGATATGATTAACGCGGGTAAAGAAACCGTGACAGCTGCAAAAGGTGCAGCCATATTTAATAGTGCAGATAGTTTTGCCATGATACGCGGTGGTCATGTAGACTTAACAGTTCTGGGCGCTTTTGAGGTAGATCAAAACGGTAGCATAGCGTCGTGGATGATCCCTAAAAAGTTAATTAAAGGCATGGGCGGCGCAATGGACTTGGTTGCAGGCGCGCAAAATATTATTGTTACCATGACCCACGCCAGTAAGCATGGCGACTCAAAGCTATTAGAGGCCTGCACATTACCGCTTACCGGCGTTAATTGCGTTAAAAAAATAGTTACAGATTTAGCCGTACTAGAAGTTAAAGACGGCGCATTTCATCTGTTAGAGCGCGCTCCGGGCGTATCTGTAGATGAAATTATTAGTAAAACAGCAGGTAAATTACTTGTTGACGGTGAAGTACCAGAAATGGTGTTTTAAGCCCTAGGTTTAAACTTTACCTTGTACCGACCTCATTCCCAGTGCCAATGGCGCTGAGTTACCCAAAATCCCTCTAACGAGGGATTTTTTTTGCCTATTTTTCTAAGTTTTATTATTATTTTAAGAAGCTGAAATTTTACGCTAACTTGTAACTGCTCTGCACCACCTTGTTACCTTGTTGCACCATTATTGTGAACTTAATGCAGTAAAAGTTTCAACCTTCTGATATTATTGATTTTAATAATTGGTTCAGTTATTGCCTTATATAGGCGACTCAAACAACTTTATATTGGAAAACATGCAAACTCCTATACGTGGTCTTCGCTCATTTTGCTTCGCGGCACGAAGTTTAAGCTTTAAGCATGCAGCAAATGAGCTGTATTTAACGCCTTCGGCTGTAAGCCATCAAATTAAACAACTAGAAGAACAACTTGGCATTGAGCTTTTTGTGCGTAAAACCCGCTCGATTAGTTTAACTACAGCTGGAAAGGACTTTTTTGAAGCTATATCGCCAATAGTTAGTACGCTTGAGAGCACAATTAATGAATTTAGCCAAATGCAGCAAAATACAAATTTAACGATTACCTTGCCTGAGTTTTTTGCAAGCGAGTTGCTAATGCCTAGATTGCGCGAATGGACGTCGGCGCACCCTAATATTAATTTACAAATGGATACGCTTAAAACCCGTAAAGAGCTAACCCGACATAGCGACTTATCAATAGTGCTGTCCTCGAATAAGCCAACCGAAGGTGTTGTAACAGAGCTGTTTAACTTAGAGTATATACCTGCTTGCAATAAAAATTTGTTGTCACAATGGAAGGATGATCATTGTAAAGCCCTTAATCAAGTGCCGCTTATATTACACAAAGCACGCCCTTGGGCATGGCATCAGTGGGCCGAGAAAGCAGGAATAGTTGACTTTTCACCAACCCAAATTATACAAATTGACAGCATGTTTGGTGTAGCACGAGCAGCGCAGCAAGGTATGGGTATTGCGCTTATTCCTCTGCCTATAAGCCAAAGCTGGCTAGACGAACTCTGGTTATATAAACTATTCGAGCGCCCGCTGACCACTAAAGACAAGTACTATTTAGTGCAACACGAGCCAAGTAATGTAAATCATCCGCTTGATTTATTTGCTAAGTGGGTTATAGCTACTTTTAAAAATACACAAACCAAACCTATAGATTAATTTATTTCACTCATTGGGTGTATTTTTATCGTTTGTGATTAATGCTCAATAAATCTAAAGTTCACCTATCGAAAGTATCGCAGCTTAATTTAAGGTTTAATAATTAAGCTGGTAAAAGAATCTTATATTGTGTGTGTAAGATGTTGTCAGTGTAAAAAACGGTTCAAGTTAGGTGGTGACTTGGCTTGAACTGTTTTTATTTTTAGGCAATCCACATAATATTTACTAAAAATAAATTAGGCTTTAATACTGCTTTTTAGCTAAAGCCTTAATTAAAAAGCCCAGTAAAAGTTAAGTTTACTGGGCTTTTGTATATCTCACGTATTTTTAATCCCTTGGTATAAATTCAAGAACCGTAGCATTTATACAATAACGGTCTGTACCGCGTGGGCCTTCCCCGGGGAATAAATGCCCTAAGTGTATGCCAGTACTTTTAGAGCGCAGCTCAATACGAGTCATTCCCCAGCTACTGTCGTCATGTTCAGTAACGCTACTTTTTATTGGATGCGTAAACGATAACCACCCAGTTCCAGAGTTAAACCTATCGCGGGTATCAAATAGCGGCTCGCCACTGAGCTTATCGACAAAGGTGCCATCGGGTGTATTTTTAAAAATTTTGTATTCTTTGCAATAAGCGCGATCGGTTTTTGAATTAAATGCAACTTTATAGGCTTCACTATCGCCTAGTTTAAATGCGCCAAGGGCTTTGTAAAACGCCTCTGGGCTTGCATAGCCTTGACGTCCGTATACTTCAGTGCCATTTTCTAAAAATAAAATAGTGGGGGTTGCCCAGGTTGCCGACTTAATGGTTAAACCTTGGAGTTGATCGGCGTGGCGAAAGCTCATAGCAATACTGCCTTTGTAGTCGTTAGCTACAGCGCTTTTAAATTTTTCACAGTATGGACAGTATTCGCGTGAGTCTAATACCACGATTTGTTTACCCATTAATAAAGCGGAGTTATCTACTTGTTCGGGCGGTTTTTTGTTAAACACCACGCCAGTTGAGTGATCAGGGCAATAGCCATTTGGATTTTTTTCTAAATAATTTTGATGATATTCTTCAGCTGCATAAAAAGTGTCAAGTGGCTTAATAATAGTTGCTATAGTGCCGTACTCTGCTTGCGTAAGCAGTTGTTGATATTGCGATTTAACTTGCTTTGCTACTTTCGCTTGCTCAGTGGTGGTAGTTAAAATAATTGAGCGATACTGAGTGCCTACATCGTTACCTTGGCGATTTTTTTGTGTTGGGTCGTGGCTTTCAAAGTAGTTTTCGAGTAGCTCCTTTGCGCTAATAATATTGCTGTTATAGGTAACTTGCACAACTTCGGCGTAATTGTCCTCGTCAAAGCGACGTGATTGACTGGTTATATTGCTGTAAGTGGCTTTAAAGCCGTTTCCATCGGCATAACCTGACTCAGCATCAATAACACCATTAAGTGCTTCGTAGCGTTTTTCAGCGCCCCAAAAGCAACCTGAGCCAAGTACTAGTGTTTCTACGTGCATAGTCGCTTGAACATTACTTTGCACTACTTTTTCCATTGATAAAGCAACACTGCTTGCGCTAAATAAAATAGCAACGCTAGATAAATAAATTAAACCCTGATACGACATAAACTACCTCTTAAATAAATGCTAAGGCCGGTTACTGTTGCGAATGTATTTTGAACAAAAAATAGTAACAGGCTTTAATAAAGACCTTACCTGTTGAATTATTATTTCAACTTGGTAAGTAATTAAATACGAGTGAGCGGCCTATAAGGTTTATATTTTATCTCTTAATCCATTTTGCTGGTCGCAATGGTGTAAATAAATCAATAGAACTATGTTAGCTTTGAAACATGTTGTATTAACAGGTTTGTTTTATGAGTTCGGCTCCTATAATTTATGCACTTAGTAACAATAGCTTATTGATAGATGCAGCACATTTAGACGCAAACAATGTATTAACTATACAAAAAAAAATTTGGGCTTTAGCTGCGCACTGTAAAAACACCGCAGAGTTTACCGACTTAGTTGCAGGAATGAATTCCCTCACTTTGTATTTGAAGTCATCGGCGGGCTTAACTAAATGGCTAGAGGCATTACCATTATTATGGGATGAGCTTAAAAGCAGTACTTTTACTGGTAAACACCATTTAATAGAGACCCTATACGAGGGTGAAGATCTTGCTTATGTAGCCCGCTTTCATAATTTAAGTATTGATGAGGTAATTAGTATACATAGCAAAGCTCAGTATCACGTTTTGTTTTTAGGCTTTCAGCCCGGATTTGCCTATTTACATGGTTTAGATACACGCCTACATACCCCAAGGCGCGCTGAGCCTCGCATTAAAGTACCTAAAGGTGCGGTGGCTATTGGCGCTGCCCAAACCGGTATTTACCCTAGCGACACTCCCGGTGGCTGGCATATTATTGGCCATACCAATACCACATTATTTAATAGCTCTCATTCGCAACCTTGCTTAATGCAACCAGGCGATACCCTTGAGTTTGTAGCGCTAAAAAACCAAGGAGCAAGCGCATGATAAAAGTACTAAAACCAGGCGTACAACTCACTATTCAAGATTTTGGCCGAATTGGCTATCGTCATTTAGGAGTAAGTAAAGCTGGCAGCTTAGACCCCTGTGCACAATTAATAGCTAATCGACTCCTTGGTAATAACGACAACGATGCGGTGCTTGAAGTAACTGTGGGCTTATGTGAGCTTGAATTTAACTGCGATACTGTCATTGCCATCCAAGGCGCTGATTTACAGGCAAAGCTTGATGAACAGCCGATTTACCCAGGTTGGACATACGCTATTAAAAATAAACAAGTATTAAGCTTTGCCACAGGACGAGCGGGGTTAAGAGCATATATTGCAGTAAAAGACGGCGTGCAGTGCCCACTAATAATGGGCTCTCGAGCAACTGATTTAAATGCATGCTTTGGTGGGCTCGATGGCAA
This sequence comes from Pseudoalteromonas sp. 19-MNA-CIBAN-0066, assembly GCF_040308705.1. Taxonomy (NCBI): domain Bacteria; kingdom Pseudomonadati; phylum Pseudomonadota; class Gammaproteobacteria; order Alteromonadales; family Pseudoalteromonadaceae; genus Pseudoalteromonas; species Pseudoalteromonas sp. 19-MNA-CIBAN-0066. Next base: position 272,799 of record NZ_JBEONZ010000002.1, on the reverse strand, counting down.
AGCACTCAGCAGTGGTGACTGCATTCCAATTAAGCCTTTTAATGGCCCTTTTATAAAAATGGGGGCTATTGCTCCACCGCAACGTAAAATTATCCGCTTGCACCCTAGCCCACACGCAAAGTTATTAGGTAAAACACTTTTGCATAGCTTTACTTCGGGTAAATTTAAAGCCAGCCCTAACAGTAATAGAATGGGCGTAAGGTTAGTAAATAATACAGATAATCTGATGCACACACATTCATTACCTTCTGTGGCTGTGAACCCAGGGAGCATACAATTGCCCCCCAACGGAGAGCCCATAGTATTACTTAATGATGGCCAAACTACCGGCGGCTATCCGCTACTAGGTACAGTGATCAGTGCTGACTTACATCAATTTGCACAGTTTAGAGCAGCCGATAATATAGAATTTGAATATGTAACCCTAGAGCAAGCACACAGAGCCCAACATAAACAAAATGCTCATTTACATCAGCTCAGTTTGGCACTCAATAATAGCAATAATAAAAAATAGGACGGTTATGCTCGATTTAAATATAAATAGAAGCATAGTGTAATAAAAGTACAAACTCCTACGGCAGTAACCTTACTCGCCGTTAATATTGTTTTAATGTATAGCGTGGTGTTCAATGACTAAATCAACTTACCCTATGGCGTGCGTATTAATTACCGGTTTTACTCCTTTTGATGGCGAAACCATTAACCCCTCTTGGCAAGCAGTGCAAAAGCTCGACGACCATATAATAATGAAACATAGAGTATGTGCTATTGAGTTATCGTGTGAGTTTAATACCTCTATTGCGCAATTACACCAAGCGATAGAGGCCCATAACCCGGCGATAGTTTTATGTGTTGGCCAAGCTGGTGGACGTAGCGAAATATCTATAGAGCGTATTGCGATTAATATAGATGACGCGCGCATTAAAGATAATGCCGGTAAGCAACCTATTGATACCCCAATTGCAAAAAATGGCCCCGATGCTTATTTTAGCAATTTACCAATAAAACGTATGCTAAGCGCCTTACATGAAAGTGATATTCCTGCGGCCATTTCTAATACTGCCGGTACTTATGTGTGTAACCATGTGATGTATGGTTTGCTGCATTATATAAACGAAAACTATACAAAAATGAAAGGCGGCTTTATTCATATTCCTTATTTACCAAGCCAAGCAGTGCACCATAATGGCGCACCAAGCATGAGTGAAGAAGTGGTAATAAATGCGCTAAAAGTAATGATAGCTGAAGCTTTGAGCAATGAGCGCGATGTAAAAATAGCAGCCGGCACCACACATTAATCATTTTGGTGCAATACGAGCTATGTTGGTGCATAAATTATTCTTATTATTTTGTAAATGCGGTGTGACTTACGTTATTAATTCTGCTAAAACAAAGGTGAGTCGCAGAGTTTTTTTGCTCTGCAATACACATAAAAACAAGAATGAGGGGTAGTCTATGTGTTCAATTTTTGGGGTGTTAGATATAAAATCTGATCCCGTACAGTTGCGTACGCAAGCCATCGAAATGTCGAAGTTATTAAGGCACCGCGGCCCTGATTGGTCGGGTGTTTATGCATCGAAAAAAGCAATTTTAGTACATGAACGCCTAGCTATTGTAGGGGTTTCTAGCGGTGCACAGCCTTTATATAATCCAGAAAAAACACATATTTTAGCGGTAAACGGTGAAATTTATAATCATAAAGAATTAGCGGCAAATTTAACCACCGATTTTACCTTTCAAACAGAATCTGACTGCGAAGTTATTTTAGCGCTTTACAAACAAAAAGGTGCCGACTTTTTAGATGATTTAAATGGCATTTTTGCATTTTGTTTGTACGATGAAGAAAATGACAGTTACCTTATTGGCCGCGATCATATTGGTATTATTCCGCTTTACACCGGTCACGATGAACACGGTAACTTTTACGTAGCTTCAGAGCTAAAAGCCCTTTCACCAATTTGTAAGCACATTGAAGAATTTCCGCCTGGGCATTACCTAAGCAGTAAAGATGGCGAGCTTAAAGCGTATTACAAACGCGATTGGCAAAGCTTTGACGCCGTTAAAAATAACAGCGCAAAGGCCGAAGATGTGAAAAGCGCACTAGAGGCTGCCGTTAAACGCCAGCTTATGTGCGACGTGCCTTATGGCGTATTACTCTCTGGTGGCTTAGATTCGTCGCTTATATCGGCTATAACCCAGCGTTTTGCGGCAAAACGAATTGAAGATAACGACGAAAGCGATGCATGGTGGCCTAAATTGCATTCTTTTTCTGTTGGCCTTGAGGGCTCACCTGATTTAGCCGCGGCTAAAAAAGTAGCCGATATGATAGGCACTATTCATCACCCTATTATATTTACTATTGAGCAAGGTATAGATGCCCTGCGCGAAGTGATTTACCACATAGAAACATACGATGTAACCACTATTCGTGCCTCTACTCCTATGTATTTAATGGCCCGACAAATTAAAGCCATGGGTATTAAAATGGTGCTATCGGGCGAAGGAGCAGATGAACTGTTTGGTGGCTATTTGTATTTTCATAAAGCGCCGAATGCACAAGAGTTTCATGAAGAGCTTAACCGTAAAGTATCTAAACTGCATATGTTTGATTGCCTACGTGCCAATAAGTCGATGGCAGCATGGGGAGTTGAAGCTCGCGTACCATTTTTAGATAAAGAGTTTGTGGATGTGGCAATGCGTATTAACCCACAAGCTAAAATGTGTACAGAGGGAAAAATAGAAAAGCATATTTTACGCGAAGGCTTTGCAGATTATTTACCAGAGGAAGTATTATGGCGTCAAAAGGAGCAGTTTTCAGACGGTGTAGGTTATAACTGGATTGATACCTTAAAAGTGTTTGTAAACGAGCAAGTGAGCGATCAAGAGCTTGCCAATGCAAAGTTTAAATACCCTATAAATACCCCCGATTCTAAAGAAGCATATTATTACCGCGCTATTTTTGAATCTCACTTTCCTGGTGATGCCGCCGCTAAATGTGTGCCTTATGGCAAATCGGTAGCGTGCTCTACGCCCGAAGCGCTGGCATGGGATGCGTCGTTTCAAAATAATGCTGACCCTTCTGGACGTGCCGCGCTTATTCATAACGATGCGTATGCTAGCAAAAGCTAAGCGAATTTGCTTAGCGCCACACAAGCCAGCATGGCTTGTGTGGCGCTTTATAACACTCACATCGTCTCAAGCTGTTTTTTATAACCACACAGCTAACTTAGCCGGTTCAAGTGCTTTAATTGTTATTTATAAAAAGGGCTTAACCTCTAAATTAATGCAATATATTGCGTCAAAATCGAATCATCCTGCGACTGTATTTTTAAATCAAAATGAGATAACTCAACCTTATTGTAAAATTCGCTGGTTTAACCAAACAAGTGAAATTAAGCGCTGTGGGCATGGCACTTTGGCTGCAGCTAACTTTTTACTTCATTATTTTTCTTATTGCCCACAGGTATTTATTACAAGCTGTAATGAGCGTTTTAAAATAAAAATTAACAGGCAACAGGCTCAGTTGGTATTAGCAAGTATTGAGTCGATAAAGTCCCCCTGCTACTGTAAATTACAGCGAGTATTTTCATTATCAATAAAAGCCGCGTACAGCAGTGCCAATAAAAACGGTTACACCTTGTTATTGTTCAATGCACAAGACGATTTAACACGCTTACAAGTTGATTTTAAAGCCCTAAGTCACCTGCATAAAAATGCGGTTATTGCGCTAACAGTACAAAATACTCAAGCACAAAATGCCATTGCACATTTTAGATACTTTGCCCCGCAGTTTGGTGTAAACGAAGATACCGCAACGGGTTCAGCAGTATCGGTTATTGCACCCTTATTATTTAGACTATACGGTTTAAATAAAGTTACGCTTATACAGCAATCGCCTAATGGCGCGTTGTTAAACTATGAACTTAACAACGGCCAAGTTGTTATTTACTAATAATTTATAGCGGCCTTAATAGGCATAAGGCAAAGTAATTATTATCGTCTTGCCATGTTTGCTCTAAACTTAAATTAGCTTGTGCCGCAAGCTGTTTAAACGATTCTAGGGTGTACTTATGAGAATTTTCGGTATGAATACTTTCACCTTGTTTAAAATTAATTTGTTGGTTATTAATTATCACTGTTTGCTCGCAAAGGCTCACTAAGTGCATTTCTATGCGGTTATGCTGCTCGTTATAACGTGATTCATGGTTAAAATTGGCTAAATTAAATGATCCATTTAGTTCGTCATTGATTCGTTGTAATAAGTTTTTATTAAATGCAGCGGTTACACCGAGTTTATCGTCGTATGCATCTAACAGTACTTGGCGCTGTTTTACCAAGTCAATCCCGATTAAAACATAGCCATTTACACCACATAAATGCTGAAAGTTTCTCATTATTTCAATGGCTTTAAGCGTATTAAAATTACCTAAGGTGGAGCCCGGGAAATACACTAAATTAGTTTGGCTATCGAGGGCGGTTTCTTTAATAAGCTGTTTAACCATTGCGCTATCGGTAAAGTCGCCTAATAACGGAGCAATAACCAGTTCAGGGAATAACGGCGATAAATGCGCTAATGAATAGTTAAGCATTTCTGTAGATATTTCGAACGGTACAAACGTTTTTACTTTGCTCATATGAGCTAATAAGTGGGCAATTTTTTTGCCTGAACCACAACCGGGTTCTATTATTGATAAGCTTTCAGGTAAGATTTGTGCAATCTCTTTTGAGTACCTTTCTAAAATAGCCAGCTCAGTACGGGTTACGTAATACTCTTGCAGCCTTGTTATTTGCTCAAATAATGCTGCCCCCTTGTCGTCATAAAAATATTTACAGGGGAGTGATTTTTGTTGCTGGGTTAAGCCACTTATTACATCTGTTAAAAATTCACAGTTGCTTATAGAGGTATTTATACTGCACTGCTTTATTGTTGTCATTTGGCTCATGTTTTATCCTTAGCGAGTCTTATACCACTACACATCCAGGCTTGATGGGGATAATAAAAGTTTCTGTAGGTTGTACGTAAATGATTAGCAGGAGTTAACACGCAACCGCCACGTAATACCATTTGATTGCTCATAAACTTACCATTGTACTCTCCTGCCACGCCTGCTACTGGCTTAAAACCAGGGTAAGGTAAATAAGCACTGTTTGTCCATTGCCAGCAGCTATCTGTAAGCTGCCCAATAGCAGCGCTACTATCGGCCATATTTGGCAATAAAAGTGACGTGTGCGCTGTATTACTTGGTGCGTGTTGCTGGGCTGCATATTCCCATTCAAATTCTGTGGGCAGGCGTGCATTAACAAAACTTGCATAAGCGCTGGCCTCATAATAACTAACATGACCAACCGGCGCGGCTAAGTTAAGGGGTAATAATCCGTAATGGGTAAACTCAAACCACTCCCCGTTTATATAATGCCAATACAATGGCTGTGTTAAATTATTAGCCTGTATATGTGCCCAGCCGTCACTTAGCCAATGTTGCGGGTTGCTATAGCCTGAGCTATTAATAAAGCCTAAATACTCTGCATTAGTCACTAATCTATTAGCAAAGCTAAATGGATGAACCAGCACAGAGTGCTTAGGTTGTTCGTTATCGTAGGCAAATTGGTTTTCAGCATTGCTCCCTATATTTATAATTGCTTGGTCAAAGTTTATAAACTTTATAGCGGCACTGGATTGCTGGTTTGGTACTTGAGTTGGCTTTAGTGATTGGTACGCAGGAAATATTGGGTTAATAGAAAAGTTATACTTAATATCCATCAACATTAGCTCTTGGTGTTGTTGCTCGTGATTTAGGCCAAGAGTAATTATTTGCTCTATTTCTGGGGTTATTGCAGTATTTAACACGCTTATAACAGCTTCATCAATATATCGTCTGTATGCTATTACGTCATCAAGACTCGGCCTCGATAGGCTGCCTCTGTTGCCCCGCTTAAATTGCTCACCAATTCCGTTGTAGTAAGAATTAAATAATATTTTAAACTCAGGATTAAATACTTTGTAATTACGGCTATGAATGCAGAGTAAAAATGTTTCAAAAAACCAACTGGTATGCGCAAGATGCCATTTACTTGGGCTTACGTCGGCCATTGCTTGTAATTGACAGTCTTCTGCACTTAACGCACTAATGAGTGATAGGCTATATTTACGTACCGATTTAAAATGCTCACTAAGCTCATTTTTTCCAACTAAATGTTTAATATCATTAGTCATAGTCGCAATTTACTCCTTTAACTACTTTACTGTTAAAATATAACCTAATGTTAAATCATATACTAAGTATTCCTAGGTTAAAGGGGCGTTTATATTAGGCACCTTTAATTAGCAGCTTATTAGTATTTACATACTCCGTGACAGTAATTATTTACCTATGTGTTTTTATAATTCTGATTTCGGATAATATGCGCTGATTTATAAGTGTTCTCGTATATGTATTAGTAAATAGTAAACTAATTTAACAAGTTAGAGAGTGTTTGTTTTTTATACTTAAAAGCAACAAATATCATCATTTTGACTATAATATCAGCAGTCTAAATACAAAATCATTTACATTTAGTATTTAACTCATACACTAGTAAAGTTAATGATCAAAAATCAGATTAGTTAGTCTTCTAATTATTTGTGTTTAAACTAATATAATTACAAGACTAATATAATTAATTACGACACTGGGTAACATCCAGGGTTAGAACAACAAATGAGGTATTGCATGAGCGAAGAGCATGACAAATATAGTATTGATAGTACGGACTATACCGTAGGTCAAGACAACGTACAAAAATGGGGGTTAGATATACATAACTCTGTTTTCGGCATAAGTGCTGGTCTGATTGTCATCTTTTTGATCGCTATTTTAGTTACCGATCCACAAACAGCTAAGTCTGCACTTGATAGTATAAAAACAGATATTATTAATAACTTTGATGCCTTATTTATGTGGGCTGCTAACTTTTTCGTTATTTTTTGTTTAGCACTTATTGTATCGCCTTACGGTAAAATACGTTTAGGGGGAGATGATGCAGTACCTACTCACTCTCGCCTTTCATGGTTAGCTATGTTATTTGCTGCAGGTATGGGTATTGGCTTAATGTTTTGGGGTGTTGCAGAACCGCTTGCTTATTATACTGGCTGGTTTGAAACACCTTTAAATGTAGCTCCTAATACACCAGAGGCTGCAAAACTAGCAATGGGCGCAACTATGTTCCATTGGGGTCTACATCCGTGGGCTATTTATGCAGTTGTCGCACTTTCACTTGCATTCTTTACTTATAACAAAGGCTTACCACTGTCTATCCGTTCTATTTTTTATCCTATTTTAGGTGATAGAGCGTGGGGATGGCCTGGCCACCTTATCGACATTTTAGCTGTGCTTGCAACACTCTTTGGTCTTGCAACTTCACTAGGGCTAGGAGCACAACAAGCCTCTGCAGGTATAGATCATGTATTTGGTACCTCTGGTGGTGTTGGTTCACAAATTTTAGTTATTATTGGGGTTTCACTTTTAGCTATTATTTCGGTAGTTAGAGGGATTGATGGCGGAGTAAAAGTACTTAGTAATGCCAATATGTTAATTGCCTTGGTTTTACTTGTGTTTGTATTTTTAGTTGGCTTTGCTGTTGCTATAGGTAATGTTCCTACTACCATAATGGGCTATGTAGAAAATATTATTCCCTTAAGTAATCCTCATGGTCGTGAAGATGAAACTTGGATGCATGGCTGGACTGTATCGTACTGGGCATGGTGGATTTCCTGGTCACCGTTTGTAGGTATGTTTATTGCGCGTGTTTCTCGTGGTCGTACTATACGTGAATTTTTAATTGCGGTATTACTAGTGCCTACTGCTGTTACTATTTTATGGATGTCTATATACGGCGGTATTGCTATTGATCAGGTGGTTAATAATGTAGGTGAGCTAGGTACTAACGGCCTTACTGAAGTACCACTTGCTATGTTCCAAATGTTTGATGCATTACCTTTGTCTAACATTTTATCGTTTGTAGCGATTATTTTAGTATTGGTGTTTTTTATTACGTCATCGGATTCTGGTTCATTGGTAATTGATTCGATCACGGCTGGTGGCAAAATTGATGCACCTGTACCACAACGTATCTTTTGGGCTGTAACCCAAGGTGCGGTAGCTGCCGCACTACTTTGGATAGGTGGAACTGAAGCTATACAAGCGCTGCAAGCTGGCGCTATATCTGCCGGGTTACCTTTTACTATTGTATTGTTGTTTATGTGTTTAAGCTTACTGTTGGGCTTACGTACTGAGCCTCGTACTAAAAAGTAACCGTACTTACTACCCTTACTGGTAATTATAAAAAGTACTAATAAAAACGCCGCAAATTATGCGGCGTTTTTTATAGCTATAAAATAAAGTTTATATCCACAAATCATCTATCGGCGTATCTAAGCGATAATGATGACTCAGCTGTGCTTGTAACAACTCAGCTGTGGCTAATGCATCAGTTAGGGCATTATGGTTATTATAGGCAGGAAGTGAGTAGCGCTTACGACAATCATTTAATCGCAACGAGCCTATTTTAGAGTTAAATAACCGCCCTATTAAACCCTGGCGTGCTGTTAATGCTCTTTTTTCAATATCCATAGTATCAACTAACGCAAACTCTATGCCTTCGTGCAGCCTAAGTAACAACGCATTATTTAAAAATGGCCGCTCAATTGCTGCATAATGTACCACCACGACTTTACCGCTTAGCGCGGCAAGCAAAGGCTCAATAATACGATTAAAGTCTGGTGCATCATCAACCTCTGAGTGCGTAATACCATGAATGATTATTGATTCTTCATGTAAGTTTCTGCGCGGTTGTACTACCCAATGGCGGCTGTGCTTGCAGTATATTCGCTGTAAGTTAAAAGGCACTAAACCCACACTCACTATGTCATCTGCTTCGCTATCTAAGCCGGTGGTTTCAAAATCCATCGCTACAAATGGCACATCAGCTATTGCTGCAGCAGGCTGATTAAAAGCCGATGCATAAAATTGCTGTAACAATGCATTTTCACTGCTATTTGCTAATTGCTGATACCTAAGCGACCAGTCAACTATTGCTTGCTTTTGCTTGCTCATAGAAAAATCACTTCACATTTGTATTTGAAATAAAGCTAAATTTTAGATAGTTTTGCGCTTTTTCAAGAATCGCAAATGCCTCTTTTAAATTACGCTGCTCAAACGGTGAAAGTTGATGCGGATCTAAATTATTATCGGGCTCTTCACCTTGCTCTATTTGTAATGCTTGATGACGAATTCGCATCATAGCTATATACTCCAGCGCATCTCGTAAATCTTGTGCTTTACCCTCGGGTAAACTTTTTGCGGCAATTATATCCTCAAGGCGGTCAAACGAGTTTTGTTTGCGTGAACCAATCGCTAATGCATGCACCCGTATAACATCCGAAAGTGGTGCGGTACCACGGCGTTTTAAGTTCATTGAGTGCTTATGCTGGCCGTTATGCTCTAAAACAAAACCTTTGAAGAACCCAAGAGGCGGCGTTCGATTACGTGCATTAGCAGCCATATTTGCCAAAAACACCCTATTTGCTTTACTTTGTTTAGCAACAAAGACTTTGAGCTCATCGGCCCATTTTGTTTTACCCCAAACGCCGTCCAAATCAAAAAATATAGAGCTGTGTAATAACGTTTGTGGTTTTGGTTTTGCTATCCAATCTGCAAATTGCTCAAACCATTGAGAGCGAGTTTTACGCCACTTTTTAAATGACGCCATAATTTCGCCATCACAATAGGTGTAGCCGCATTGTGCTAAACCATCACAAACAAAATCAGCAATGTTTTGAAAGTACTCGTTATGTAACTCATCGTTGTAACTGTCATCTAAAATAAGCGCATTATCTTGATCCGTTACTATCAGTTGCTCATCGCGCGCCATGGAGCCTAAAGCAATAAAACAATAAGGCACGGGAGCTGGCCCATACTTTTCTTCAGCTAATATTAATAACCTTTGCTTAAAAGTACGGCCAATCACTGCCATGGCTGTACCAACCATATGAGAGTTTGCATCTTCGTTAACCATACGCACAAATACATTAGGTAACTGGCGGGCATAATGGGTTAAGTCTTCCACTGATTGCTGAGCCAAAATACCACGCACTAATAACAAGCTACTTTGCGACTCGTAACGTAAAATATCAGACAGTGATATTACCCCAATCGGCCTGCGTTTTTGCACTACCGGCAAATGATGCAGGCTGTCTCTTAACATAGCTAATACAGCTTCGAAAACGTAGGCATTAGCATCTAAAATCACTAAGTTAGTAGACATAATATGCTGTGCTTGAGTGTCAAACGACAATCCTGGCGCAACCACTTTATTACGTAAATCTCGGTCGGTAATTATGCCAACTACTTGGCCATCATCCTCTTCCGGGTCGTCGTTAACGGGCTTATTTATATCTGTAACCAGTACTGATGAAACCGCTTCTTCACTCATTAATTTAGCAACATCTTGCACCGTAGAAGTGGTTAATACTGTCACTACATCGCGATGAATAAGCGACTTTACTTTTGCTGTCGTTAAATCGTTACTGTCGGCTTGCTCAACAATAGCTTGGTGCAAACGTACATTGCCATCGGTTTCAAAGTAATCAGCAAATGCATCAAACTCATCGCAATAACGATTAAACAGTTCAACATTAATGCAGTAAACCAATGTGTCTTCTAGTGCAGTAGCCGGAAAACGCACTTTGCGGTTCATCAATAGGCCCATTTGGCCAAATATTCCACCCACGGCTAAACGATTATAAAGCTCGCCATTACGGCGATACATTTCTACCGAGCCGCTTCTTATAACGTACAAGTCGGCAATATCTTGGCCTAACTGTAAAATCTCTGTTTGCGCTCTAAAGTATGCAACTTCAACTTGTTGCGCCAGCTCGTTAAGCGCTTTAATGGGTAAATCGTTAAAAGGGGGATGCTGTGCTAAAAACTGCGCTATTTCTATTTGTTCGGCTTGCATAGTTGCTTCCTACATAGCGATATTATGATGTGTTTTATACTAATTTAATGCAATTGGTATTACCTAAAGACTAACATTACCAATCTTAGGTTAAAACATATAGTGGATACAAAAAAAGAGTCAATAATGACTCTTTTTAAATTAATTTAATAAAATATTATTTACTACGTTGGGCTTGTTTTTTAGCGTTTTTAGCCTCTTTACGTTGCTGTAAGATAGCTTGTGCTTCATTACCAATGTGGCCTTCGCCACGCGCTTGTGCAAGCTCTATTTGCTTTTGTCGCTCAGCAAAACGTTCTCTCTGCTCATCGCTTACATTATCAATACAATGGTGACACGACACGCCTTCCATATATTCAGCTTTTAACTTTTCGTCTTCGGTGATTGGCATACGACACGCATGACATTGGTCATACGAGCCTTTTTGTAAGTCGTGATTAACCGCTACACGATTATCAAATACAAAACATTCGCCTTCCCACATGGTTTCATCTTTTGGTACTTCTTCAAGGTATTTTAAAATACCGCCTTCAAGATGGTACACTTCATCAAAGCCTTGCTCTTTCATATACGCTGTTGATTTTTCACAGCGGATACCGCCAGTACAAAACATAGCTACTTTTTTATGCTTGCTTGGATCAAGGTTTTCTTTAGCCCACTGCGGAAATTCACGGAATGTTTTGGTGTTAGGATCAACTGCGTTTTGGAAGGTACCTATTTCAATTTCGTAATCGTTGCGGGTATCTATAAGTATCACTTCTGGGTCTGAAATTAATGCGTTCCATTCATTTGGCTTAACATAACTACCCACTACTTTTAGCGGATCGATGCCCTCAACCCCCATAGTCACAATTTCTTTTTTTAGTTTTACTTTGGTGCGGTAAAATGGGCATTCGTCATCGTAAGATTCTTTAGTAACAATGTTATTAAGGCTTGGCTGTTGTTCAAGCCATTTAAGAAGATTATCTATGCCAGCACGTTTAGCTGAAACCGTACCATTAATACCCTCAGAGGCGATTAGTAAAGTACCGCGAACTTCATTTGCCTCCATTACATCTAGTAATGGTTTTCTAAGCGCTTCAAACTCAGGTAATGCTACAAATTTATACAGTGCACACACTATAAAGTGCTCGCTGGTTAAATTGTCTTTATGAACAGCCGTCATATTTTTTCCTATTTTGCTTTTTAATATATACCGAATCGTAAATCCGGCGCATCTTGGGCGCGTATTTTACGCTTTTTGTGATTAAATGCAAAAATTAGCCTTATAATTTGCATTTTACTGTTAGCCATACGCCTCTGTGGGCTATAATGCGCCGATAGAATTAAGATATAACTTGCTCATTTTGGAGAAACACACCTTGCACTTTACTGATCTTGGGATTGATAATCGCCTTGAAACACAACTAGCACATCAAGGGATCACCCAGCCTACCGACATTCAAGCACATGCAGTGCCTACAGCACTTGCAGGGCATGACATTTTCGCCCAGTCTAAAACAGGGTCAGGCAAAACCTTGGCGTTTTTATTACCCGCTGTTCAACGAGTAATGAAACAAAAAGCACTCAGTAAACGCGATCCTCGGGTACTTATTGTTGCTCCAACACGTGAGCTTGCTACGCAAGTATTTACACAACTGCGTTTATTAATCGCAGGTACAAACATTAAAGCCGTAAAAATACTCGGCGGCGAAAATTTTAATGACCAAATTAAAGCGCTTAGAAACGATCCGCAGTTTGTAGTTGCAACACCAGGTCGTCTAGCCGATCACCTTACAAAGCGTACGTTACAATTGAGCGGTCTTGAGCTACTTATTTTTGATGAAGCAGACCGTATCCTAGATTTAGGCTTTACCGAACAACTTAAAATGATTAATGACTTGGCCGATCATCGCCTGCGCCAAACATTATTGTTTTCGGCTACACTAGATCATGCACAAGTAGATGCACTATCACGCAACTTATTAAAAAAGCCTAAGCAAATAATGCTCAGCGCTGCAAACGAGCAACACTCAGATATTAAACAAAGCTTATATCTTGCTGATCATCTTGATCATAAAGAAGCCTTACTTGAGCACTTTTTGAATCAAGACGATGTTGGCCAATGTATTATATTTACAGCTACCCGTGCAGATACCAGCCGTTTGAGCGAAGCGCTTTGCGCTAGAGGTTTTAAAGCACAGCCATTAGCAGGTGATTTAGCACAAAATAAGCGTCTCGATATTATGGATGCATTTAGCCGCGAAAACTTCAAAATATTAATAACCACAGATGTTGCGTCACGTGGCTTAGATTTACTCAGTGTTACCCATGTTATAAATTTTGATTTACCTAAACACGCTGAAGAATATGTTCACCGAATTGGGCGTACAGGTCGAGCTGGTTTTAAAGGCAGCGCACTGTCGTTAGTAGGCCCTAAAGATTGGCCAAGTTATTTAGCAATTAAAGCATTCTTAAATGATGAATTAAAGTTTGATAGCGTTGATGGTTTAAAAGCTAAATTTAAAGGGATTAAAGAAAAGAAACCAGTTGCAGTTTTAGCCACAGAAAAAACAGTAGCAGCTAAAAAGCCAGTGTTTAAACGCAAAGCTAAGCCTAAAAAACCATCAGCTCCCATTAAAGCCCCTATTAATATTGATGGCGATACTCCTATGCGCCGCAGAAAAAAGCCTGAACAGGAATAATTATGAGTTACCTTGGAACCACACAAACCTTATTTGTAAAAGAAGTTAGTAACGAAGGTGCTTACCTAGACGGCCACGATTTAGGCGAAGTATTTTTACCAAAACAAGAAATAAAACATGAGCTTGAAGCTGGTGATAGTATTAGCGTATTTATATTTTTAGATAATGCTAATTTACCTACAGCAACAATTAAAAAGCCTCATGCACAAGTAGGTGAATATGCCCTACTGCGTGTTAAAGAAATTAATAGTATTGGTGCCTTTTTAGATTGGGGCTTAGAAAAAGATGTACTAGCGCCGTTTAATGAGCAAAAACCGCGTATGCAAGAAGGTCATTCGTATTTAGTGCGTTTGTACCTAGACAATGCCAGTAAGCGTATTTGTGCATCAAATAACTTTAATCGTTTTTTATCTAAAGATGAGCCGCAATACACCCATTTACAAGAAGTCGATTTGATCATAGCGGGTAAAACTGACATTGGTTACAAAGTCCTTATTGAAGAATCTCACTTTGGTGTTATTTTTTACAATATGGTATTTAAAAGCTTATTTGTAGGTCAAAAACTAAAAGGCTTTATTCAAAAAGTACGTGAAGATGGCAAAATTGACGTTGTATTAGAAAAACCAGGTATGGCTAAAGTTAGTAATCTTGGCGATGTTATAATGGAAAAGCTAAAAGAGGAAGGTGGCGTTATTGCTTTAGGTGATAAGTCTGATCCTGAAACAATTAAGAAAATATTTTCGACCAGTAAAGCTAATTATAAAAAGGCAATTGGTGGATTATTTAAACTAGGATTAATAGAAATTGAAGCGAAATCCATTCGCTTAAAATAACAATTTATTATTATGCGTTGAGTGTAGCCTAAGTGCTGCACTTAGCGCTTATAACTAACCTTTCACTACCCAATAATATATTTATACGGCAAAGTACATTGTGTATATTGCTTAGCGTAATTGAGCACTTCTTCTTTATTTTGCAAATTTAATGGCGCTAAACGAAATACTTTATCTTCACAATCTCGTTTAAGGCTATCATGGCTATCTACACATTCGTGTGAAGTTACATGCTGTTGACTTAATCTATCCTCATTTTTATAACAAAGGTGATAAGCGTAATTTTGCATTGTTTGTTTAAACTCGAATATATTTACGGGATATATAGCAACAATATCCGTAACTGTCGTTACTCCATCATACACTTTACTAGAAAAAACATATTTGTTTACTGAAAATCCAGCAACAATAATCACTATAGAACCTAACATTAGTCTCAAAATAAAACCCTTACTGCATTTTGATTTTATTAATGTAACATAAAACAAACATCTCGCAAGGGTTCTGGCAACAAAGTCTGAACTTTTGTTAAATTATCCTATAGATTTATTAACATCTGCCAAAACAGCAACAGGATTGTCTGCTTGAGTAATTGGACGTCCGATCACCAAGTAATCGCTGCCTGCATCTATAGCTTGTTTAGGAGTCATAATGCGTTTTTGATCGCCAGCATCACTCCCTACTGGGCGAATACCAGGCGTTACTAGCTTAAAGCCTGCGCCTAACTCTGCTTTTAATTGTTGTGCTTCTTGAGCAGAGCAAACAACACCATCAAGTCCTGCTTCTTTTGCCAGCTTCGCTAAATAAATAACTTGCTCTTGTGGTGTTTTTTCTACGCCTAAACGCTTTAACTCTGTCTCATCCATACTCGTTAGCACGGTAACAGCAATTAATAATGGGGCTTTATCGCCAAATGGAGCTAGTGCTTGTTTAGCTTTGCTCATCATCTCAAAGCCACCACTTGCATGCACATTAACCATCCATACACCCATTTTTGCCGCCGCAGTCACTGCTTTTGCCACTGTGTTAGGAATATCATGAAATTTTAAATCTAAAAACACATCAAAACCTAAATCAATTAACTCTTTTACAAATGCAGGGCCAAAGTAAGTAAACATTTCTTTACCTACTTTAAGGCGACATGAATCGGGTGATAGCTGTTTTACAAAGTCTAAAGCGGCTTGCTGATCATCGTAATCGAGTGCAATAAGAATTTTTTTTGATTTTTCGAAAGGCATAACTATCCTACTTTATAGCGAAAGTGTTATTTGAAAACTAAAAGATTAAAATCCGTCTAAGCCCTTGCTTGGTACAGTAGTTTCCCAATGCTTACAAGAAGGACAATTCCAATAAATTGTATAACTAGTAAAGCCACAATGCTGACATTGAAAGTCTGGTTTGGTGGCAATATAAGAAGTGACCAGTTTATCTATTTGGTCGAGCACCTCTTTAGTATTTTTATCTTGAGCGCCCATTAGTTGTAATAAAAAACTAAACCCGCGTATGGTTGGTTGGCGCTTTAAGCTATCAGTTAAAAACTCAAAAGCTTGCTCTGTATTACCTTGCTCTAACAAAGCTTGGCAATGTTGTATTTTTATTAGCACGCCACCTTTGTCGAGTAACTCACTGATCAGCTGATGAAATTGATGAGTTAAATTTAGATGCTTATAACAATGTGCTAATTTATCGACAAATAAAGGAGCAAAAAATGTAAATTGGCAAATTAATTCGCGCCAATAGTAAATTGCCTTTACGTAGTCTTCTTTAGTATATGCAGACAAACCAAGTTCATATAAAGGACGTATCGCTTTATGATTCAAACTAATGGCTTTGCGCATTAATGAGGGGTTATTATCACTTAACGCCAGCTCACAGTAAAAGTTAGCTATGGCTTTAAAGTGTTGTTCTTTTGAAAATAATTCACTATGCGCTTCAAACATATTAATCCCTTTTTGCCACTCTCGGGTTTGCGAATATAGAGTGATAATAGGATCTAATGCTTCACTGTGGTCCATTTTAACAAGCCAAACTAAATGCTCTTCGGCACTATCTAATAGCCCAGCCATAACATAATCTTCTGCTAATTCTAAACGACTAGCAGCAGCTTGTTGCTCATTAAGGCTTGGGTGTTTTAAAAGGAGTTCGTGAATTTTTATTGCGCGGTCTAGCTCGCCTCTGCGGCGAAACATAGTTGCAAGCGTTGAATAATGTTCAACCGAGTCAGCTGCAACTTCTAGTAAATTAATTAAATGTTCAAGGCCTTGATCTTCTTCCCTGTCGAGTAAAAACTTTAAGCCTTTACTATATTCAGAGGTGATCTGCCGATTAAATTGATGAGCTTGATTTTTAGCACTGTTTTTTCCCATTATCCAGCCGTAACCGGCAGCCACAGGAAGTAGTAAAAATAACAGCTCAATCATAATTATGAGTCTTTATCAGCAGCAGGCTTTTTTTTATTTTGTTCAGGTGCTAACTGTTTTTTTAAACGATAATTTTGCCACTTAAGTTGTGAAAACAATTTAAAGCTTACAAAACAACCAATTACAACACCTAATAAAAAGCAAATACTTATTATAACGGCTAAAGGCAATGTATTGCTGGCTATAATATAGTTTATTTGTACTAATTGTGGATTTTGAGAACCCAATACAAATGCACTGATCAAGCAAAGTGCAACCAGAATAATTTTTAATACCTTAAACAAGTACCCTACTCCAATAAGTTAACTAGGCAATGCTCTCGTTTACACGATCACGTAATTCTTTACCTGGTTTAAAATGTGGTACATGTTTACCATCTAGCTCTACTGTTTCGCCAGTCTTAGGGTTACGACCGGTACGTGGAGCGCGATAATGCAAAGAAAAACTACCAAAACCTCTGATCTCAATACGATCTGAAGAAGATAATGAGCCGGCCATTTGTTCAAGAATTTCTTTTACTGCATTTTCAACATCTTTCACTGGAACGTGTGCGTGTTGCTGTGCAAGTGTTTCTATCAGTTCTGACTTAGTCATAGCATTTCCTTAAAAGAAATAATGGAAGGGCATAAACTGCCCTTCCAATTAAAGACTGATTAATTAGTCTTTTTGTGCATTTGCGAAAGCAGCAGCCATTGCGTTTTCAAACACTGGCTCGTCTTTCTTAAGCTTTTCTATTACTTCTTTCTCTTCAGCTTCGAAAAGAGCTTTAACAGATAAGCTTAAAGTGCGGTTCTTGCGATCAACACCAACATATTTAACTTCAATTTCGTCGCCTACAGAAACAACAGTAGTTGCATCTTCAACGCGCTCTTGAGCGATATCAGCTACACGGATGTAACCTTCAACGCCTTCGATAAGTTCAATAGTTGCGCCTTTAGCATCAACTTCAGTCACTTTACCTTTAACAATAGCACCTTTTTTGTTTGCATCAAGGTAGTTATTGAATGGGTCAGCTTCGATTTGCTTAACACCTAGAGAGATACGTTCGCGCTCTGGGTCAACTTGCAATACGATAGCAGTGATTTCGTCGCCTTTCTTGAATTCACGTACAGCGTCTTCGCCAGGTGTATTCCAAGAAATGTCTGAAAGGTGTACAAGACCATCAATACCACCGTCAAGACCGATAAAGATACCGAAGTCAGTGATTGATTTGATCTTACCAGTAACTTGGTCGCCTTTGTTTTGTAGACGAGCAAATTCCTGCCAAGGATTAGCAATACATTGCTTAAGACCAAGAGAAATACGACGACGTTCTTCGTCGATTTCAAGAACCATAACTTCAACGCTGTCGCCAAGGCTAACAACTTTTGAAGGATGGATGTTCTTGTTAGTCCAATCCATTTCAGAAACGTGAACTAAACCTTCAACGCCTTCTTCGATTTCCACGAAACAGCCGTAATCTGTAAGGTTAGTAACACGACCAGAAAGTTTAGAACCTTCTGGGTAACGACCAGCGATAGCTGCCCATGGATCTTCGCCAAGCTGTTTAAGGCCTAGAGATACACGAGTTTTATCTTTGTCGAATTTAAGAACTTTAACTGCGATTTCGTCGCCAACATTAACGATTTCTGAAGGGTGCTTAACACGCTTCCACGCCATATCAGTAATGTGTAGTAGACCATCAACACCACCAAGGTCAACGAATGCACCGTAGTCAGTAAGGTTCTTAACGATACCTTTAACTTCTTGGCCTTCAACAAGGTTAGCAAGAAGCTCTTCACGTTCTTGTGAGTTTTCAGATTCGATAACTGCACGACGTGAAACAACAACGTTGTTACGTTTTTGATCAAGCTTGATTACTTTAAATTCAAGCTCTTTGCCTTCAAGGTGAGTTGTGTCACGTACTGGACGAACATCAACAAGTGAACCAGGTAGGAAAGCACGGATTGAATCAACTTCAACTGTGAAACCGCCTTTAACTTTACCGTTGATAACACCAGTAACAGTTTCTTGCTCTTCACATGCTTTCTCAAGACGGATCCACGCTTCGTGACGCTTCGCTTTCTCACGAGAAAGGATAGTTTCACCGAAACCGTCTTCAATTGCATCTAGTGCAACATCTACTTCGTCGCCAACAGCAACTTCAAGTTCACCAGCAGCATTTTTGAACTGCTCAGCAGGGATAGCACTTTCTGATTTAAGACCAGCATCTACAAGTACAATGTTGTTCTCGATTGAGATTACTGTACCTTTAACGATAGAGCCTTGCTCTGCTTCAAAACCCTTTAAGCTTTCTTCAAATAACTGCGCAAAATTTTCTGACATACGAATATACGTCTCTATATATTATACCAATAAGCAACCATGCTGCATGGGGTTGTTAAAATAGCACTGGCATCCTGCTGGTGCATAAAATGTGTTTAGCTTCGTTTAGGAAGCCGACCTTCAGAGATAGCCGTATCCAATAAAGTTAATACCTTATCATATACTTGCTGTGCATTAAGCTCGCTAGTATCAAGCTCAATAGCATCCTCTGCAGGCACAAGTGGCGCAACGGCACGATTCATATCGCGATCATCACGCTCTTGAATGTCTTTTAATAGACCACTCAGTGTAACATTAAGACCGCGAGCATTCAACTCAACAAAACGTCGTTTGGCGCGTTCTTGTGCACTGGCGGTTAAAAATATTTTTAGCGGTGCATCTTTAAAAACCACAGTACCCATATCACGACCATCAGCAATTAGACCTCGTTCAGTTCTAAATGCGCGTTGGCGACGTAATAACGCTTCGCGTACGCGAGGTAGTGCTGCTACTTTTGATGCTGCAGCCCCTACTTCTTCGTTACGGATTGTGGTGGTTACATCCTCACCTTCTAAAACAACCTTTGCTGCATTAGTTTGACTATCTACCAAAAACTGTACATCTAAGTTAGCAGCTAAGGGAACTAATGCATCTTCGTTATCTAATGCGATTTGATGGTGAAGTGCCGCTAGAGATAAAACGCGGTAAATTGCGCCACTATCAAGTACATCCCATCCCAACTTTTCGGCTAACAAGCGACAAACAGTTCCCTTACCTGAACTACTTGGGCCATCTACGGTGATCACGGGCATTAATAACGCCTGCATTTAAACCTCCTACAATGCACACCTAAGTAAACCGCAATATTATACGTCAGTTATTTAAATAGATCGCTATTAGTGTGTAACTTTTTATTAATTAACATCAAAAACCTACTCACTAACTGATGCTAATACATTGAAAAATGTCGGAAATGTTTTATAAGTACACTTAGGATCATTAATCGTGATTGGCTTTCCACCTACGGCAACCATAGCAAAACACATGGCAATGCGATGGTCATCGTAAGTATCAATTGCTACATCGTTAAAGTGTTTCGGGGGAGTGATTTCTATAAAATCGTGCCCTTCTACAACTTCTGCGCCCACTTTTCTGAGCTCAGTTGCCATAGCGTGTAGTCGATCGGTTTCTTTTACGCGCCAATTATAAATATTACGAATAGCCGTTGGCCCTTTAGCGAATAGAGCCACAGTGGCTAATGTCATTGCTGCATCAGGTATGGCATTTGCGTCAATATCAACACCGTTTAATTGGCCTTTACGAACAACTAAACGCTCATCATACCAATCTATTTTAGCGCCCACTTGTTCCATTACTTTAGCAAAGCCAATATCGCCTTGCACCGATTTAGCACCGACACCTTTAATTTCAATTTCGCCACCGGCAATTGCAGCTGCAGCTACAAAGTAAGACGCAGAAGACGCATCGCCTTCAACCATAATACGTTCAAGTGACTGGTACTGTTGACCACCTTTTACGGTAAAAGTTGCATAATTACTATGCTCAACTTCTATTCCAAAGCGTGCCATTACATCAAGGGTAATATCAATGTAGGGTTTAGATACTAAAGTGCCTTTAATCGTTATTTTGGTATCACCATTAAACAGTGGTGCAGCCATTAGTAATGCAGTTAAAAATTGACTTGATATACTGCCGTCAATTGCAACTTCACCACCGTTAATTTGCCCACCTATAATTTTAAGCGGTGGGTAATCTTTATTTTTGCTGTAAGTAATATCACCGCCAAGTGCTTGCAGCGCATCGACTAAATGCCCTATTGGGCGCTCTTCCATGCGTGGCTCGCCAATCAGTTCGTACTCACCTGCAACCGCAGCAAGTACAGCGGTTAAAGGACGGTAAGCTGTGCCTGCATTACCTAAAAACAAAGGCTCTCTTGGGGTTTTAAATACCCCACCAACACCTTGTACTGTAGCAACTGTTCGCTCTTGGTTTAAACTAACGTTAACACCTAATAATTGTAACGCGCCCAACATATGGCGTATATCGTCGCTATCAAGTAAGTTTTCAACAACAGTAGTGCCATTTGCCAATGCCGCTAATAACAATATACGGTTTGATAAGCTTTTTGAACCCGGCAGAGTGACGCTGCCATTAACACACGAAATAGGTTCTAAGCGTAATTGTTCCATTAGCTATTTTCCTTTGCAAAAGCAGCCATAAAATCAACAAGCGCTTGCACGCCCTCAAGTGGCATTGCGTTGTAAATACTGGCGCGCATTCCACCTACAATTCTATGGCCTTCGAGTGCTAGCAAGCCCGCTTCGTTTGATTGAGCAACAAACTTACTGTTTAAGCTTTCATCATTTAACCAAAAAGGGACGTTCATACGCGAGCGACTATGCTTAGCTACTTTATTAGAATAAAAATCAGAATTATCGATAAAATTATAAAGTAGTTCAGCTTTTGCAATATTTTGTGCTTCCATGGCTTTTACACCACCATTTTGCTCAAGCCATTGGAATACTTCAGCCGCTAAATACCATGCAAATGTTGGTGGCGTATTAAACATACTGCCCTGCTTGGCCTCTAGTGCATAATCTAAAATACCTGGTTTAGGAAGCCCTTCACGTGCTAGTAATGTTTTACGTACGATAACGATTGCAATGCCCGAAGGACCTATATTTTTTTGTGCGCCAGCGTAAATTAAATCAAATTGATTAACGTCAATTTCACGCGATAAAATAGTTGACGACATATCTGCAATAATTGGCGCTGTTGGATGACTCGGTACATCAAAAATCTCTAAGCCATCAACGGTTTCGTTAGGGCAATAGTGAATGTACGACGCATCTGCTGGCAACTGCCAGTCTGCCACTGCTTTAATCGAAAATTGACCATCGGTATCGTTACGAACATCGATAGCAGTAGTTTGGGTAAACTTATTTGCTTCATCCGTTGCACTTTTTGACCATACGCCGTTTTCGCAGTAAACCGCTGATTTATTTTCCTGATGTAAATTTAATGGCACAGCACTAAATTGACCGCGACCGCCACCATGCATAAACAGCACTTCAAATTCATCGCTAATATTCATTAAACGACGCAGGCTCGCTTCACATTTTTTAGTGAGCGCTAAAAACTCTTTACTACGGTGACTCATTTCCATCACCGATACACCCAAACCTTGCCAATCTATAAATTCTTGTTGTGCTTTTTTCATTACTGCTGGCGGTAACATGGCCGGCCCCGCACAAAAATTATACTTACTCATTACCTTTTCCTCATTCCAGTAATTAAAAAATTAAACACCCGATTACCATTCAATCAGGTTATACACATTAAATTAAAGCTGTGATCATTAAGTGGGCTATAGCCTCACTCATAGTATTAAAGCCTTCATTACCTATAAAGCTGCATTAATGCAGCAAACAGAGCAATATAAAACAATTACTGAGAACAACTATATATATAAATTAACGTCTTGCAATTGAGTCTTTTTGCTATTGTAAAAATTATTTTATTGCGCAGTATTATTAATATTAATTTTATTCAACACCATTAAAAAAAGCGGCCAAGGCCGCTTTTTTAATCTCAATTATTCTGAAGGAGGATTATCATCCGCTACTTCATCAATAACCGTATCAACTGTTTCGACGTCTTCGATATCAATTAAGTCACTTTCGGTAACTTCAATCTCTTCTATACGTTGTAAACCAACTACTTGCTCTTCGTCAATAGTTCTGATCAAAATAACACCTTGCGTGTTACGTCCAACCGTAGAAACTTCATTAACGCGAGTTCGTACTAAGGTCCCACGATTTGAAATAATCATTATTTCATCGTTATCGTCAACTTGTACAGCACCTACAACCGCACCATTACGCTCACTTACTTTAATAGACACTACACCTTGAGTCGCACGACTCTTCGCTGGGTAGTCTTCAAGTAAAGTACGTTTACCGTAGCCGTTTTCAGTCACGGTTAAAATAGCACCATCTGTTTTAGGCACAATTAACGATACTACGCGTTGTCCTTCAGGCATTTTAATACCACGAACACCTGTAGCTGTACGGCCCATAGGACGAACACCTTTGAAGCGAATCTCAGGGTTACCTTCTTCGTCTAGTACTGGGTTACCGTTTTCATCAACAACCGTTGTTTCTTCTGCTTCTTTAAAGCGTACTACTTTACCTGCATCGGTAAACAACATAATTTCGTTGCTGCCATCGGTAACATCAACACCAATTAGGCTATCGCCTTCATTTAGGTTAACCGCAATAATACCGCTTGCACGTTGACGACTGTATGCCGTTAGTGGTGTTTTCTTCACTGTACCAAATGCGGTTGCCATAAAGATGTATTTATCTTCTGCATACTCGCGTACTGGTAATATAGCGGTAATACGTTCATCTGCCTCAAGTGGTAATAAGTTAACAATTGGTTTGCCGCGCGCTGCACGACTTGCAAGTGGTAACTGATACACTTTAAGCCAATATAAACGACCAGCCGTTGAGAAACACAATATAGTATCGTGCGTATTAGCAACTAATAAACGTTCAATGAAATCTTCATCTTTCATCTTCGTTGCCGATTTACCTTTACCACCACGACGCTGCGCTTCGTAATCAGACAGAGCCTGATACTTAACATAACCTTCGTGAGAAAGCGTTACTACTACGTTTTCTTCGGTAATTAAATCTTCAAGGCTGATATCGTGTGCTGCGGCATTTATTTCAGTACGACGCTCATCACCATATTGCGCTTTAATTTCAACTAACTCATCGCGAATAACTTCCATTAAACGCTCTGGTGTTGCCAAAATATGTAAAAGCTCAGCAATTAAATCTAATAACGATTGGTATTCAGTTAGAATCTTTTCGTGTTCTAAACCCGTTAGCTTATGTAAGCGTAAATCTAGGATTGCTTGAGCTTGTTGCTCAGAAATAAAGTATTGACCATCGCGAATACCTAACTCAGCAGCTAACCAATCTGGGCGGGCAACGTTGTCTTCGCCTGCTTTATCAAGCATGGCTTTTACGTTACCTAATTCCCACGAACGCGCTGTTAAAGCAACTTTTGCTTCAGCAGGTGTTGGTGAATTACGAATAAGCTCAATAATTGGGTCGATGTTTGCCAGTGCAATTGCTAAACCTTCTAGCATATGTGCACGGTCACGCGCTTTGCGTAAATCAAAAACAGTACGACGAGTTACTACTTCACGGCGATGAATAATAAACTCTTCAAGCATTTCTTTTAAATTAAAGCACTTAGGCTGGTTGTTAATTAACGCAACCATATTCATACCAAACACAGTTTGTAACTGCGTTTGCGCATATAAATTATTTAAAATAACTTCGCCTACGTCACCACGTTTAATCTCAATAACGATACGCATACCGTCTTTATCTGATTCATCACGTAGCGCACTAATACCTTCAATTTTTTTATCTTTAACCAGCTCGGCAATTTTTTCAATTAGGCGCGCTTTGTTAACTTGATAAGGTATTTCGTGAACAATGATAGTTTCACGATGCGTTTTTTCATCTACTTCTATTTCAGCGCGGGCACGCATGTACACTTTACCACGGCCAGTTAAATAGGCTTGCTCTATGCCTTTTTTACCGTTGATAATTGCAGCAGTTGGAAAATCTGGGCCCGGGATATAATCCATTAACTCTAAAATAGATAATTCAGGGTTTTGAATGAGTGCTAAACAGCCATTTACCACTTCAGTTAAGTTATGAGGTGGAATGTTTGTTGCCATACCTACCGCAATACCCGATGAACCGTTTACTAATAAGTTAGGAACTCTGGTTGGTAAAACGTCAGGGATTTGCTCAGTGCCGTCGTAGTTAGGAACGAAATCAACCGTTTCTTTTTCAAGATCGGCTAATAATTCATGCGACATTTTTGCCATACGTACTTCTGTATAACGCATTGCCGCTGCTGAATCACCATCAACCGAACCGAAGTTACCTTGACCATCTACTAGCATATAACGCAGTGAGAATGGCTGTGCCATACGTACTATAGTGTCGTAAACAGCACTATCGCCGTGTGGGTGGTATTTACCGATTACGTCACCGACAACACGTGCCGATTTTTTGTAAGGCTTGTTCCAATCATTACTAAGCTCGTTCATTGCAAACAAAACGCGGCGGTGAACAGGTTTTAAGCCATCACGCACGTCTGGTAATGCACGTCCTACAATTACGCTCATTGCGTAATCTAAGTAGGAGTTTTTTAACTCGTCTTCAATATTGACTGGCAGAATGCCATGGGCGAGATCAGTCATTGATATCACATTCCTTCAGTATCAGCTCTTAAACACCCACTATTAGGTATCAAGAGAATTTGTTATTATTGCTAAAGAAACATGCTACCACAATTTATTTAGATTTACAGGCGCAAAACTTTGCGATTTACCAATTTAGCCCTATATAATGCCCCCAGATTGACGAGGAAGTATTTTATGACCGAACATCAAAATGTAGATCACGCAGAAATTGCAAAATTTGAGGCCATCGCAGAGCGGTGGTGGGATTTAGACGGGGAATTTAAACCGCTTCACGAAATAAACCCCTTACGTTTAGACTTTATAGCCAATAAAACTGGCGGTCTATTTGACAAAGAAACACTAGACGTAGGTTGTGGCGGCGGTATTTTAAGCCAAAGCATGGCGCGCATGGGGGCAAAGGTAACCGGCATAGATATGGGCCAAGAGCCTTTAACTGTTGCCAAATTACACAGCCTAGAGACAGGCGTACATGTAGAGTATATTAAAGTACCTGCTGAACAATATGCATCCGAGCACCCTGCTCGCTTTGATGTAGTAACCTGTATGGAAATGCTGGAGCATGTACCCGATCCGGCTTCTATTATTCATGCTGTTGCAGAGCTTGCAAAACCCGGTGCTGATGTGTTTTTTTCAACACTTAATAAAACCCCTAAAGCCTATTTATACGCCATTATTGGTGCAGAAAAGCTATTAAAAATGGTGCCTGAAGGCACTCACGATCATAAAAAGTTTATTAAACCAGCACAGTTAATTGCCTGGGCTGAACAAGCGGGTTTAAAAGTGCGCGCCAGTGCTGGGTTATCTTATAATCCATTATCTAAGCAGTACTCGCTTAATACCGACGTAAGCGTAAATTATATTCTGCATTTTGAGAAGTTAGCGTAATGGTCAGCTCTCAATCAACGTCACCTACTATAGAGTACGATGCTTTTTTATTTGACTTAGATGGCACTTTACTCGATACCGCTGATGACTTAGGTGCAGCTTTAAATACCGTACTGCGTTCGCAGCAATTAGATACAGTAAGTCGTGAGGTATATCGCGCTGCTGCATCTAATGGCGCAGCAGCCTTGTTAGAGGTCGGTTTTAAAGATAAATGGGGTGAGCAACCGCAAGCACAACTCGTTAAGCAATTAATTGATGCCTACGCGGCTAATATAGCCAAACACACCACGTGCTTTGCTGGTATTGAGCCACTACTTATCGAACTGGAGCGAAAAAACATCAAATGGGGGATCATGACTAACAAACCCGGATTTTTAACCGCCCCTTTAGTAGCCGCGATCCCTGCTTTAAAAAATGCCTGCGTGGTTATCAGTGGCGATACTTTAGCTGAAGCTAAACCTTCGCCTTTACCTTTACTACATTGTGCCAAGCTAATGGGCGTTGCACCAAATCGTTGCTTGTACATTGGCGATGCTTTGCGTGACATTCAAGCAGGTAAAGCGGCAGGTATGCACACCGCAACCGCACTTTGGGGTTACGTGCCTAACTTAACCGAAGTTTTGAGCTGGCAGGCCGATTTTAATTGGCAAAGCCCTATTGAAGGTTTTAACCATATATAGTGCTATGTTAATTATTAAACACTATATATTGTGATTGTGTTAGTTTTCACACAAAGCCTGCTGATAAAAAAAGCAGTCAAAATATATTTTTAAAAAGCGTAAATTTAGTAGATCCTTAGTTGATTTTTGTAAATTTCAACTTAACCGAATGTTCGAAGGTTAATGCTTACTAACACAAATGTGTTATCCCGACGTTATCCACAATTAGGGGCAATTCTGTCCCTTGCAAAACAACGCGGACCACACTATCTTGTGATCTCTAATTTGAACAACACCAGATATTGTGGCTAAATGTTATTCAATAAAATCGCCTGAATTGGTGTAAACAATAATAAATGAATAGATACTCTGTTATTTTGGAGTATTAATCATTGGTCAAAATACTTAATTTCCAAGGAATACAGGCAAAACTATGAACCAACAGTTATCTGTAAGCAAACGTGACGGCCGTAAAGAGCCACTTGATCTTGACAAGATCCATCGCGTTATTGAATGGGCCGCCGAAGGGTTAAATAACGTTTCGGTTTCGCAAGTTGAATTAAAATCACACATTCAATTTTACGACGGTATTCGTACTAAAGATATTCACGAAACCATCATTAAAGCTGCAGCCGATCAGATTTCAAAAGAATCTCCTGATTATCAGTATTTGTCAGCACGTTTAGCTGTATTCCATTTACGTAAAAAAGCGTATGGCCAATTTGAGCCACCACGTTTATTTGATCATGTAACAAAAATGGTTGGCGACAAACGCTACGACGCTCACCTACTGGTAGATTACACCGAGCAAGAGCTTGACGAATTAGACGAATACCTAGATCACAGCCGTGACCTTAACTTTAGTTATGCTGCGGTTAAACAGCTTGAAGGTAAATACTTAGTTCAAAACCGTGTAACCGGTGAGATTTATGAAAGCGCGCAGTTTTTATATATTTTAGTCGCTGCTAGCTTATTTGCTGACTACCCTCGCGATACACGTATTGCGTATATAAAACGTTTTTACGATGCGATTTCATTGTTTAAAATTTCACTGCCTACGCCAATTATGGCAGGTGTTCGTACGCCAACACGCCAGTTTAGCTCGTGTGTATTAATAGAGTGTGGCGACAGCCTTGATTCAATTAACGCCACCTCGTCTGCAATTGTTAAATACGTATCGCAACGTGCCGGCATTGGCATTAACGCAGGTCGCATTCGTGCACTGGGTAGCCATATTCGCAATGGCGAAGCGTACCATACGGGTTGTATTCCTTTTTATAAGCACTTTCAAACAGCGGTTAAAAGCTGTTCGCAAGGCGGTGTACGTGGCGGCGCAGCAACCTTGTTCTACCCGCTTTGGCATTTAGAAGTAGAAAACCTGTTAGTACTTAAAAATAACCGCGGGGTTGATGACAACCGCGTGCGTCATTTAGATTACGGCGTACAGTTTAATAAACTAATGTACTCGCGTTTAATTAAAGACGACTACATTACCTTGTTTAGCCCCTCTGATGTGCCAGGCCTTTACGATGCATTTTTTGAAGACCAAGACGAGTTTGACGCGCTTTATGTAAAATACGAACAAGACGAATCAATTCGTAAAAAACGCATTAAAGCTATTGAACTGTTCTCAATGTTTGCGCAAGAACGTGCAAGTACCGGTCGTATTTACTTACAAAACGTTGACCACTGTAATACGCACAGCCCGTTCATTGCTAAAGTGGCACCTATTCGCCAATCTAATTTATGTTTAGAAATTGCATTACCAACTAAGCCGTTGGATAACGTAAACGACGAAGAAGGCGAAATTGCGCTATGTACACTCTCTGCATTTAACTTAGGGGCTATTGAGTCACTAGATGAACTTGAAGAATTGGCTGAGCTTGCTGTACGCGCTTTAGATAACTTACTTGATTTTCAAGACTACCCAGTACCGGCTGCAAAAAATGCCACTATGGGTCGTCGTACTCTAGGAATAGGCGTAATTAACTACGCATACTACCTAGCTAAAAACGGTAAGCGTTATTCAGATGGCAGCGCAAATGCACTAACGCACAAAACATTTGAAGCGATTCAATACTACTTAATGAAAGCATCAAACGAGCTTGCTAAAGAGCGTGGTGCATGTCCTAAGTTTAACGAAACAACCTACTCTCAAGGTATAATGCCAACAGATACGTACAAGCGAGATCTTGACAAAATTTGTGATGAGCCACTACACCTTGATTGGGATGCATTACGTGCCAGCATTAAAGAGCACGGTATGCGTAACTCAACAGTAAGTGCGCTAATGCCATCAGAAACATCGTCGCAAATTTCTAACGCAACAAACGGTATTGAGCCACCACGTGGTCATATTAGCGTTAAAGCAAGTAAAGACGGTATTTTAAAGCAAGTTGTACCTGAATATGAACGTTTAAAAGATAACTACGAGTTACTGTGGGATATTCCTTCAAACGATGGTTACTTACAACTTGTGGGTATAATGCAAAAATTTATTGACCAGTCTATTTCGGCCAATACAAATTATGATCCTGGTAAGTTTGAAGGCGGTCGCGTACCGATGAAAGTCTTATTAAAAGATTTGCTTAGCGCCTACAAACTGGGTGTTAAAACCTTGTACTATCACAATACCCGCGATGGTGCATCTGATGCACAAGAAGATACACCGGATCTTGAAGATGATGATTGCGCAGGCGGCGCGTGTAAAATTTAATTTTTGAGTTTTTATTTTAAGCGGGCACTAAGCCCGCTTTATTCTGATAGTTTTTTGAGTGATAAACATGTCTTATACTACCTTTAGTCGTAAACATAATAACCAAATGGAAGAGCCAATGTTTTTTGGCCAAACCGTTAACGTATCTCGTTATGATCAACAAAAATACCCTATTTTTGAAAAACTAATTGAAAAGCAGCTTTCGTTTTTTTGGCGCCCAGAAGAAGTAGACGTAAGCAAAGACCGCTTAGACTTTCAAGCATTACCTGATCATGAAAAGCATATATTTTTAAGTAACTTAAAATATCAAACATTGCTTGATAGCGTACAAGGGCGTTCACCAAACGTGGCCCTACTGCCTATTGTATCGCTACCAGAGTTAGAAACATGGATAGAAACGTGGGCGTTTAGTGAAACGATTCATAGCCGCTCGTACACGCATATTATTCGTAATGTTACCCAAGCACCTGAACTTATTTTTGATGACATAGTTAGCAATGACAAAATTAGTGAACGTGCCGATGCGGTAACAAAATACTACGATGATTTAATTAACTCAGTGTCGCTTTACAATTTATACGGTGAAGGCAAACATGAGATTAACGGTAAATCTGTTGTTGTTAATTTATTTGAGCTGAAAAAGAAACTTTACCTGGCAATGATGTCGGTAAATATTTTAGAAGCGATTCGTTTTTATGTCAGCTTTGCCTGCTCGTTTGCGTTTGCTGAGCGTGAATTGATGGAAGGTAACGCTAAAATAATCAAGCTTATTGCCCGCGATGAAGCGCTACATTTATCTGGCACTCAGCATATTTTAAATATTATGCAAGACGGTAAAGACGATCCAGAAATGGCGATTGTTGCCGCGCAGTGCCGCGACGAAGCAATTAAAATGTTTGTGGACGCTGCAGAGCAAGAAAAAGAATGGGCCGAGTACTTATTCAAAGATGGCTCAATGATTGGCTTAAATAAACACATTTTATGTCAGTACGTTGAATACATTACCAACGCTCGAATGACAGCCATTGGTTTTCCTGCACAGTTTAAAAACAACAGTAATCCTATCCCATGGATAAACTCTTGGTTGGTGTCAGATAACGTGCAAGTAGCACCACAAGAAGCTGAAATTAGCTCCTACCTTGTTGGTCAAATAGACTCGCAAGTTGATGCCTCTGAATTTGGTGACTTTGATTTATAATGACTGATCGACCTACTGCAAGCATTACGCTTGCAGATATCAGCCAGTGCATAGAATTTAGCACTGGCTGCCCTTCTGTTTTACACTGCCTAGAATCTCAACAGATAGAAGTGGCCTTTCAATGCCGCGAAGGCTATTGCGGTGCCTGCAGAGCGACTTTAGTGTCAGGTAAAGTTGATTATAATGAAGAGCCTCTAGCGTTTGTACGCGACGGCGAAATACTGTTGTGCTGCTGCAAACCTAATGGCGACATACATATTAAACTTTAACTTCAACTTCATTTAAACCAAACAGTCTAAAAATCACTCTCTAATCAGTTTTAAGTACTTTTAAACCACTTAGTTTAAAAGTACTTTTTAGCCCTTTATAAAAAGCATATTCATAAACTAAATTAATTAACCTTCATAAATTGTTAACAATCAAAGTCTTGCAGATTTCCCTGCTAATTAATTACTAAAATCGATAAGGTTATACTATAACATCATTGAACCGTCGCTTTTGTAGTGTTATATTATATCACAACATAACAACCACGAACTTAAAGACTCATGACTAAGCTAACATTAATTTCTTCTGCAATTTTTTCTGTTTTATGCTCTCACTCTGCACTTGCTGCCACTGTTAATGGCAAAGTAACAGATGAAAAAAATCAACCTATTGAAAACGCCACTATTCATGTACACGGTAAATCTCAAAGCGTTAAAACCAACAAGCTTGGCGAGTTTGCCATTGAGCTTGATGCGAGCGGCCAGCTGCATATTAGCAAAGATAACTATAGCGATTCACGCATTACGGTAACCGAGTCATCAAACAATATTGCAATTGCTTTAAAGCCAACCTCTATTGAAACTGTAGTTGTGTTTGCATCGGCCTTGCACAAAAGTAGCTTAGAAATGATTTCTCCGGTAAATGTACTCTCTGGTGATGAGCTAAGAAACAAGTCAAAGCCAACGCTTGGCGAAACCCTAAAAGGCTTACCGGGAGTTAACGCGAGTTATTTTGGCCCTGTTTCATCAAGCCCAATTATTCGTGGCTTAGATGGCCCTCGGGTTAAAATTATGCAAAATGGCTTAGACAGCAGTGATGCATCGCGTATTGGCCCTGATCATGCTACTTCTAGCGACAGCTTAGCTGCTGAACAAATAGAAGTACTACGTGGCCCAAGTACCCTACTGTATGGCTCTGGTGCTATTGGTGGTGTGGTAAACGTAGTTGATAACCGCATTCCTACGAGTAATATAGATGAATTAACCGGTGCAGTAGAATACAGTCACGATTCGGTATCCAACGCGAATACCTACGCTGCAAAGTTAGAGACGGGTTATAATAATTTTAACTTTCATTTTGATGGCACTAAACGCAGCGGCGATGACTATCAAACACCACGATTTAACCAGCTTCACGAAGATGGTGATGTTGAAAGTAAAGATTCTGTAGAAAACACCTTTATCGACAGTGAAACCGTTAACTTTGGTACTAGCTACGTAGGTGAGCATTTAACGGTTGGGTTTTCTTACGGTAAAATAAAAACGGATTATGGTATTCCAGGTCATGAGCATGATCACGGACATGAACACGATCATGCAGCCGACGGCGATGCCCATAGTGATGAAGCACATGAAGAAACACCTGTTTTTGCCCAGTTAGAGCAAGATCGCTGGCAAGGTCTATTAAGCTATGCGCTACATAATAATTGGATTGAAACCATTAATTTGCGCTTAGGCTATACAGATTACTTACACAGTGAAATTGAAAATGGTGAAATAGGCACTACATTTAAAAACAAAACCACTGAAGCACGCTTAAACATAGAACATAAATTAGCTGATTGGCACGGCATGGTGGGTTATCACTACAGTGATTCTGATTATGATGCCAACGGCGAAGAAGCATTTACGCCAGCCAGTGTAACGACCACTAATGCTTTATATTTATTAGAAGAACGTGAGTTTGGTGATGTAACTATTGAGTTAGGTGCGCGAGTTGAAGACTATAAAATAAAAAGCCAAATAGCAACGCATCAGCATAGCCATGATGACACGCAAACAAGCAATGCTGAAGTACTTGACTACACTAAAAGCTTTACTAACCTTAGCGCTTCAATGGGTGCTATTTGGCAATATACCCCTGGATATAGTATGGCAATGAGTCTTTCACACTCAGAACGTGCCCCGCTCTCTGCAGAGCTATTATCTAATGGCTTACACATTGCAACTGGTACCTATGAGCTTGGCCTAGGCTATCATATTGAAGACGGTGAAGCGCATTTTGAACCCGAGAATATCAAACAAGAAACCTCAACCAATATTGATTTAGGTTTTAGACGCTTTAGCGGTGACTTTGGTTACTCTGTAAACTTTTTTTATAATGATATTAAAAATTTTTACTTTCAAGAAAATACTGGCTTAGAGTTTGATGCGCATTATAAAGTTAACGCAAGCACCTTGGTTAAAGTATTTGGTGACTCTACGCGAGCAAAACTCAAGCAAGACGATGAAAACTTACCTCGTATCCCTGCTAATAAATTAGGCTCTGAGTTGCAATACAACTTAGGTAATTGGCAATTCGCATTAACCGGTACCCATTATTTTTCACAAACCGATATTACCGCCTATGAGACTAAAACCGATGGTTATACTTTATTTGATGCACAAGCTAACTATCAGCTAGATTTAGGTAACCTTGATACACAACTGTATATCAACGTTGATAATATTACTGATGAGCTTGGCTTTGTACATAGCTCATTTATTAAAGACACCGCCCCATTACCAGGTAGAAACTTCCGCTTTGGTATTCGCGGCTACTTTTAACAATATACTTTAATTACCGCTAATCATTAATAAGCCCCTTGCTATGCTGGGGCGTATTTATTGCTTGCTAAAGTACAGTGTTTTACATCCTCTTTATACATATCTCACTTTAAATACTTTTCACAAAAAGAAATAAATGAGCAATAGAAAAAGTTAAATATACCGGTAAGACACAAAAAAACCGCATTCAATTTAATGAATGCGGTTTTTTATTTATTGCTTAAGAATACTTAAGCAATAATTTCGTGTAACTCAACATCAAATACTAGTGTTGAGTAAGGTGCGATTGCAGCACCGGCACCACGTTCACCATAAGCAAGGTCATGAGGAACGTAAAGACGCCATTTAGTACCCGCTGGCATCATTTGTAATGCTTCAGTCCAGCCTTTGATCACGCCACCTACTGGGAATTCAGCAGGTTGACCGCGCTCGTATGAGCTATCAAAAACAGTACCGTTAATTAATGTACCGTGGTAATCAACACGTACTGTAGACTCAGCTGTTGGCTTGTCGCCTTCACCTGTAGTAATTACTTCGTATTGAAGACCTGATTCAGTCACTGTGATTTCAGGACGTTTTGCATTTTCTTCTAGAAATGCAATGCCTTCAGCAGCAAGTACTTGTGATTCTTGCTCACGACGAGCTTGAATTTCTTCATTGATTTTTTCAAAAGCAGCTTGGATCTCAGGGATCTCAACTTGAAAAGCGCTACCTGCGTACGCATCTTTCATGCCTTCAAACACTGAATTTAGGTTTAAGCCTTCAAAAGGATTAGACTTAAGTTGCTCACCCATTTGTAAGCCAATACCGTAACTTGCTTTTTCAGCATCTGTAGTAAAATTATCTGACATAATGTGTTTTTCACGTTTTGTTAGTTAAAAGACGCGACTATGCTATCACAAAATAAACCCGCTTTGGGGCTAGTTTTTGCTGTGTTTTACTTTAATTAGGCCAACAATATAGGTACTCACTGGTAAACTGCATAAAATTCCAGCAAGTAGCGCTAAAGTGAGTAATCCACTAGCACCAAATAATAAAAATGGAATTACCACAAGCCCAACTAAACCTATAAATACTGAGCCAATAACTGGCCAAAATTTATCGTATTTAGTAATTAAATGAGCCACTAAAATATTAAAACCGAGGGCATAAACAAAGGCGGTAATAACAGGGTTATTTGGTTGCGCATCAAGCGCCATTTTGACTAATAAACTTATTGCACTTTGATAACAATAAGCAAACACAATCCATAATAAAACGTGTTTAATTAATTGCTGTGAGGTTGAAAGGTTAGTTGATTTTGACATACAAGTTCCACAAAGCAAAAAACCGCCAATAAGGCGGTTTTTTTAAATAATGGTGGAGAGATAGGGATTTGAACCCTAGATGGGCTATAAACCCATGCCGGTTTTCAAGACCGGTGCATTCGACCACTCTGCCATCTCTCCGCACGGCGCGAATAATAGGGGTAAATGACAAACTTGTAAAGGCTTAAAAGCATAAAATCGTTAAAAATAATTTTATGCTTAAAATTAAAGCAATCTATTAAAATACCAACGGTTATTAATTTAGCGACTGCTAAATTTAACAAAGGAGTTTATTTTAGTAATATTGCTTTGGCCTGCGTGCAATCCAAGAACAAAGCAAACACACAAATAAACTTAAAGTTAAAAATGTTGCACTTTGAAATATTAAATCAAACCGATTTAAATCATCACTAGGCACTACTACAACCAAAAATGCAGGCAATACGGTGAGCAATAACACATAACAACATATTTTAAATGCACGACCAAAGTCATAGCGTTTAGATTGTTGCATCCACCAGGTTAAAACAACTAACACCCCCATTGATGAGGCAACAATAAAATGTGCTTTACTGGTACTCATTGCAACATAAAGGGTTATAAAAGCACCTATGGCGCCCCAAAAAGACCAGGCCAGCCAACTTTCTTTTTCACGTAAAAATAAATTTCCCATTAATTTCGTCTTCTTTATCTTTGTTTTTATTAAGACTTTCCATACTTTATCAAAAAACAATCGATTAAAAAACAAACTGCAGAAGGAGTTTTATAGATTACGCATCCTAGCACTTCTCACAGCTAAACTACTTAACCTGAACTCTGGTTAAGGTATTTACTAACACATTTAATAATAATGATATTTAAACTTATTTTCTCTAGCGTTGAAAATAGCTGCTAGAGATAGATTTATTATCAAGAGTTCTGGTTACTTACACATCCACTCTAACATACAAGCGTTAATGGTGTATGAGTATAAGTAGGGCAAAAAGTTCATCTTATTTTATAAGTAGCTGAAAAAATCAACAGCTTTATGACGAGGCGACTTTTTACACTCAACAGCCGGCGTGCCTAAATACAAATAGCCCACTATTTCGTCTTGCTCATTTAATTTTAATGCCTGTTTAACTGCAGGGCTTTGCGCAAAAAAACCTGTTCGCCAAATACCACTAAGCCCTTGTGCAAAAGCCGCTTGTTGCATAGCAAATACGCTACACCCTGCGCTTTGTATTTGCTCAATTCGCGGGACTTTTGGATGTTCTTGATACTTTGCTATAGCAATAATAATCATAGGCGCGCGCAACGGGTGCTCTTTTGTGCGCTCAATCATTTTTTCGGCTTGTTGCTCAGCAATTGCACTTTGCTGAAAAATGTCGCCTAATTTATGGCGCGCATCGCCTTGTACAACAATAAATTGCCAAGGTGCAATACAACCATGGTCGGGAACACGTAGCGCAGCTTGCTGAATCACCGCGAGTTGTTCTTCATTTGGGCCTGGCTCTGTTAATTTGGCGTCAGATTGACGGGTCAATAATAATTCAATCGCGTTCATAACCATCTCTCAAAATAAAAGCTAGCATAGCATTGATTTAACATAGAAAAATAAAGCGCTGTAATATCAGTGCTTATTTTAGCAAGAATAATAGATAAACAGCCTAAGCTGTATATTAACAGGCGGGATAAACTTATACCCCGCCTAAATAGCGGGGTATAGTATGCAGTAGCCAATTGGTTATAACAAGTTAGACTAGCCTATTGGCTAAGCCAAAATGTTATATTTCTCTGGCAATTTGCAGCGCTTCATAAATAGCACGTTTAGCATCAATTGCAGTGGCAAGCTTAGCGCCCCCAATAACATGCACTTTGGCGTTGTCGCTTTGCTTTGCCAATACTTCATTATTAGAAACCTGACCAATACAGGCAATCACAGTATCTACTGCTAATACTTGCTTATCTCCTGCAACTGTAATGGTTAAACCATTTTTATCAAAACTATGGTACTGACAATCAGCAATTTGTTTAACGCTATGTTGTTTAGCTACTTGGCGATGGATCCAGCCTGTTGTTTTACCCAAATCACTACCAAAGCGACCTGCACTGCGTTTTAGCATGTACAGTTGGCGATCATCTTTATGGGGTTTAGGTTCGCACTCAATACCCCACTGGCTTTTAAAGTCACTAATACTTTGCGACTTTTGCTCGCTTAAAAAAGCCACCATATCAAACCCGATTCCACCGGCCCCTAATATAGCAATTGACTTACCTAACTCTACTTCACCACGAATAACTTCATCGTAGGCAAATACGCGTTTACCATCACTGCATTCAATACTTGCCTCACGCGGCCTTACCCCTGTGGCAAATACAATGTCATCATAGTGTGCAAGCATGCTGTCGTTGTATGCTTTACCTAACTCAACCGTTACGTTTAAACGTTCAAGCTCATTAGTGTAATACGCTAAGGTATGATTAAAGTCTTCTTTTCCAGGTATTTGCATGGCTAAATTGAATTGCCCACCCATTTGCATTTTTTGATCTATCAGCGTTACCGTATGGCCTTTTTCTGCCAAATAACAACTTGATGATAAACCCGCAGGCCCTGCACCAACTACTAATACCTTTTTAGCTTTAGTCGTTTTTTCTAGTGGGTAGTCGAGTTCAAAAGCCGCTTGTGGGTTAACTAAACAAGTAGCACGTTTGCCTTTAAATACGTGATCCAGACACCCTTGGTTACACCCTATACAAATATTAATATGCTTTGATAACTGATTATTATATTTATTAAAAAACTCCGGATCAGCCAGTAATGGCCGCGCCATCGAAATTAAGTCGGCATCGCCTGCGTTTAGTATTTCGTTAGCTATTTCTGGGGTGTTAATACGGTTTACCGCGATAACGGGTACTTTAATTACATCTTTTAAGCGTTTTGATGCTTCTTTAAACGCCCCAGGCGGAACCATACTTGCAATTGTAGGAACTCGCGCTTCGTGCCACCCTATTCCTGTATTAAAAATATCAACACCCGCTTTTTCAAGTTCAAGCGCTTGAATAGTTACTTCTTCAGGGGTAGAACCATTAGGAATTAAATCCATTACCGACAGTCTAAAAATAATTAAAAACTGCTCCGATACCTTAGCCCTAACCGCTTTAACTATTTCAACGGCTAAACGCATTCTATTTTCTAAACTGCCACCAAACTCATCATCTCGTTTATTCGTATGCGGTGCCATAAACTCATTAATTAAATACCCTTCAGAGCCCATTACTTCTACGCCATCGTAGCCTGCTTTTTCAGCCATGTAGGCTGAATGTGCAAAGTCTTTAATAGTTTTTTTAATTGAGCTTAACGACATTGCCTTTGGCTTATAAGGACTTATAGGTGCTTTAATTGCGCTCGGAGCTTGATTAAAAGGGTGATACGCATAACGCCCGGCATGAAGTAGTTGCAAACATATTTTACCACCATGCTTGTGTACTGCATTGGTGTAAGCACGATGTTTAAAAACATCGTAATAGCTATTAAAGGATGACGAAATAGGCGTTAATTTACCGCGTAAATTTGGGCTATAGCCCCCGGTAATTAACATGGCAGTACCACCTTTAGCACGTGCTTCGTAAAAAGCACGTAGGCGTTTGCGGTTATGCCAACCTTCTTCAAGACCGGTGTGCATTGAGCCCATTACTAAGCGGTTACGTAATTGTGTGTGTTTTAATTGTAATTGTTGTTCTAACATCCTGTGCCCCATTAACTGGTCTAACCTGTGTGCATTGATCAATTCTGCTTTAATACCGACCAATAAGCAATATCTGAACTTAGTATTTTAATAAACTGTTGCACATTAGGCTAACAATACCCATTTTTCGGCTACTACAAGCCTACTTTTTTAATTTCAAAAAGTGCAACTGAAGTTTATATTGATAAAAATGTGAATAGCAACAGTGGCATAATTAGCTTTATAAATACTTCGTTACGATTTAGCAG
Organism: Pseudoalteromonas sp. 19-MNA-CIBAN-0066; assembly: GCF_040308705.1. Lineage (NCBI taxonomy): Bacteria > Pseudomonadati > Pseudomonadota > Gammaproteobacteria > Alteromonadales > Pseudoalteromonadaceae > Pseudoalteromonas > Pseudoalteromonas sp. 19-MNA-CIBAN-0066. The sequence goes on along the minus strand of NZ_JBEONZ010000002.1, from coordinate 233,690 downwards.
TTAAATTTATTTATATTCTGAGCTAAGATGCTTGTAATGTATTAGTTGTACCAAATTAAGGATCTATTTTGATTGCAAAAGTATTTAAAGGTATTTGGACTGGGATAAATTTTTCTCGTCGTTTAATACTCAACATTTTATTTTTATTACTGGTTATTGTTTTTATTGTGTCTCTTTCAAGTGACGGCGATAAAATAATTGTAGAAAATGGCTCAGTACTTAGACTAAACCTTAACGGCCCTATTGTTGAAGAAAAAACCTATATAGATCCTATTGAAGCAGCAATTAGTGATGCTACTTCAAACGCTGAATCACCGGGTGAAATTTTACTCGATGATATAGTTGAGGTTATTAACGAAGCCGCAAAAGACGACCGCATCAGCGTAATACTGTTAGATTTACAAGAAATGCCAAAAGCGCATTTAAATAAATTAAAACAAATTACCAAGGCACTTGAAGCATTTAAACAAACGGGTAAAAAGGTTATTGCCTCTGGTTATTACTACACTCAAGCTCAATACTACATTGCAGCACATGCAGATGAAGTCGCTATGCACCCTTATGGCAGTGTAGCAATTGAAGGCTTTGGTATGTACCCACTGTACTTTAAAGAAGCACTTGAAAAGTTAAAAGTAACGCAGCATATATTCCGTGTTGGTACGTTTAAATCGGCAGTTGAGCCGTTTATTCGCAATGACATGTCGGATGCAGCTAAAGAAGCTAACCGCGTATGGTTAACAGCACTTTGGAATGAATACAAACAAGATGTTGCTGCAGTACGTCCTTTTGATGAATCAAACTTTGACGAAACTATGGATGTATTTTTAGCAAAAATGACAGCTGCAAATGGCGACGCGGGTCAATATGCGCTAGATAATCAATGGGTCGACACATTAAAAACCAATCAACAAGTTCGCCAACAGTTAATTGATTTAGTTGGCGCTGATGAAAAAGGCAAAACTTTTAAACAAGTTTCATTTCGTCAATATTTAAGCCTAGTTAAGCCCCCTGTTGTATTTGATAACCCAATGACAGAAAAAGTCGCGGTAGTTGTTGCTAGAGGTACAATTGTAGATGGTGAGCGCAAAGCCGGCGAAATTGGCGGCGACTCTACAGCTGCACTACTGCGTAATGCACGTTTAGATGACAAAGTTAAAGCCGTAGTACTGCGCATTGATTCGGGTGGCGGCAGTATGTTTGCCTCTGAAGTTATTCGCGCTGAGGTGTTAGCACTTAAAGCAGCAGGTAAACCTGTTATTGCTTCAATGAGCTCTGTTGCGGCTTCTGGCGGTTATTGGATTGCTTCAGCAGCGAATGAAATTTGGGCTGCGCCAAGCACAATTACCGGCTCTATTGGCGTATTTGGCACCTTTATGACCTTTGAAAACACCTTATCTAACCTTGGTGTTTACTCGGATGGCGTGGCAACAACCGACATGGCTGGGTTTTCTATTACTCGCCCGCTTGATGACAAAATGGCGCAAGTAATTCAAATGAGTGTTGAGGAGGCCTACGGACGCTTTTTAGATGTGGTTGCAGATGCACGTAACATGACACCTGAGCAAGTTGATAATATTGCGCAAGGCCGTGTATGGATCGCAGCAAAAGCACAAGAGCTAGGCTTAATCGATAAACTAGGTGATAAGCAAGACGCAATTAAAGCGGCAGCAGCACTTGCTAAACTAAATCATTACGATATTAAAACGATTAAACAAAGCTTGAGCCCGCAACAAAAAATGATTCAAGATATTTTAGGTAATGCGTCGGTTAAATCTATGCTTGGCAGTAACAACGCAACAACCTCGGTGCTTGCAACGCAAGCTAACTTACAAAGTGTGGTTAAGCGTTTAAGTAGTGAAATAGATAACCTTAAAGATTATAACGATCCACAAGGTGTTTATGCGCGCTGTTTAGCTTGCTCTGTAGCACAATAAAAGTGCATCTGCCTTTATAAGCAGTTGTATTTAAAGTTATACTAAGCCCAGTTATTTTACTGGGCTTTTTTTATGAAACGTAAACGCATTTACATCGCTTACACTGGCGGTACAATTGGGATGAAAAAATCGAGTCGCGGCTATATTCCTGCAGAAGGGTTCTTAACTCAGACTGTGGTCAATAATGCAGAATTTAACCGTGAAGAAATGCCACTTTTTGATATTCACGAGTATTGCCCTTTAATTGATTCCTCTGATATGACGCCTGCTCACTGGCAGTTAATAGCAGATGATATAAAAAACAAATATCAAGACTATGATGGCTTTGTTGTCCTCCACGGCACCGACACTATGGCGTATACCGCCGCCGCCTTATCTTTTATGTTTGAAAACTTAACTAAGCCTGTAATCGTTACCGGCTCACAAATTCCCTTGTCGCAATTGCGCTCAGACGGGCAAGTGAATTTACTCAATGCTATGTACTTAGCAGCAAACTACCCTATTGCTGAAGTAAGCTTATTTTTTAATAATCAGTTGTTTCGTGGTAATCGAGCCACTAAAGCCCATGCCGATGGATTTGATGCATTTGCCTCACCAAACCTTGAACCTTTAGCGCTTTCAGGTATTAATATTCAACTTATAAAAGGCCAATTAAGCCCCTATGTTGAAAACGATTTACAAGTAACCCCCATTACTACGCAGCCTATTGGTGTGCTGCATTTATATCCGGGCATTAGTACCGAGGTTGTGAAAAGCTTAGTAAACGGTAGCATTAAAGCATTGGTATTATTAAGTTTTGGCGTAGGCAATGCACCACAAGATCCTGAATTTTTAACTATTTTAGAGCAAGCCAGCAAGCGCGGCGTTATTATTATAAATTTAACCCAATGCATAAAAGGTCATGTAAATATGGGCGGCTATGCAACGGGTAACGCGCTCCTTAATATAGGTGTGATCAGTGGTTACGATATGACATTAGAGGCTTGCTTAACTAAGCTGCATTACTTATTAAGTCAAAACCTTGAAGTAGAGACAATTCGCCACTTAATGCAAGACAATTTACGCGGTGAGTTAACCCGTTAATTTAGCGGACTTAAAATTAAAAAAGCACGCTAAATTTAGCGTGCTTTTTTTGTCGTTTTAATAATTAACCTGAACTCTGGTTGATTAACGTACTTTCGCGTCAATCCCAACTAGGTCTGTTAAATGACACACTTCACCTGTATGGGTTTTAACCCCATGCTCACCAAAGTAATCACGCTGGGCTTGTACTAAATGCCCATTACTTGGAGTGGTTAATGTAGCAAAGTAAGTTTGCGATGAGCTAAGCACCGGAAACGCTAAGCCTGTCATCATTGCTTGGCCTGTTATTTTACGCAGTGCAAATACTTCTTTATCAAGGGTGTCAATAAATTCAACGCCTTGTGCAACACTATCTAAATAATCAGCACGAATAATACAACCCGCACGCCATGTTTGCAGTGTTTTAGACAAATCTACTTTCCACTGATGCGTACGCGACGCGCCTTTAATTAAAGCCAAACCTTGGCGATAAGCAAGTAAGCTCGCTAAGGTAAATGCATCTTTAAGCTCAACTAAGTCAATTTCAACTTTAGTGGTTGCTCTATCGGCGTAAGTCATCTCTTGTGCAGCAGTTGTGTCATAAACATTCGTTAAATGACGTGCTTGTACTGCAGCTACTAAAGACGGTACTGCAATACCAAGCTCTAATGCATTTTGCGCAGTCCATAAACCTGTGCCTTTAGCGCCCACTTTATTATCAATTAAGTCCACAAGTGGTACATTATTTTGATTTTCAAGTGACAATATGTGGCTAGAAATAGACAATAAGTAGCTGTTTAAATGCTCTTGCGACCATTCGTCAAAAATTTCTGCTACTTCTTTAGGTGAACGCCCAGTGCCATGACGCAGCAATTGATACACTTCAGCAATAAGTTGCATTAGCGCATATTCAATGCCGTTATGAACCATTTTTACAAAGTGACCACTGGCTGATTGGCCCACACGAGCGAAACACGATTCACCCTTATAACTTGCAGCAACCTTTGTAAACCATGGCTCGACACGCTCCCAACCACCTTCAGATCCACTTGCCATCATTGCAGGACCATGACGAGCACCTTCTGCGCCGCCTGAAATCCCCATAGTGGCAAACTCAAATTTATTTTGGTATTTAAGCTTGCGGTTAATACCGTCTTTATAATTACTGTTACCACAGTCAACTATAATATCGCTGCACTGTACGCCTGCTTCTATGAGCTCACTGCATACAGCATCAACCAACTCGCCCGCAGGAACAAGCAACAAAATAGAACGCGGTGCTTCTAAACGTCTAACCATGTCTCCTAAATCAGAAACAATGTGCAGCTTATCAGCTAAACCTTCTGACTTAGCGCAGCTCAATAACTCTTCACCCGCATGGGGGTTTTTGTCATAAGCGACCAGCGTTATGCCCTTTTCAATTAAGTTTAGGGCAAGGTTTTTCCCCATAACGCCTAACCCTACTAATGCAACTTGCATTTAGTGCCCTCCTCGGTAACAACTAATTGGTTAGTTAATTTAAATAAATACTTTGGCACGTGTATTATATCATGAGCAAAAAAATATACTTTTATCACAATGTAATTATATCAAACAACAGCGGACTCAGGGGGAGAAATAGTCGCTAGATTAAAAATTTATAGATCATTGACGCCCCCTGACACCGGTGTCATAATGATCGCACATTCATTTTGTATATAATAGTGGCAATACAATAAAAATTGCCCATAACTAAAACTTTACCTGCTAATGGTAACTGCTTTATAAAACAAAATAACCGTCAATCTGCTTAAAATTAAGCATACAGGAGAATTAAATGCTAAGACGCACAAAAATAGTCGCGACACTAGGGCCTGCTACTGATAGAGATAACAACTTAGAAAAAATTATTTGCGCAGGTGCAAATGTCGTACGTTTAAACTTCTCGCACGGTGTGGCACAAGATCATAAAGACCGCGCCCAAGCGGTACGCGAAATTGCTAAACGCTTAGGTAAACATATTGCTATTCTTGCTGACTTACAAGGCCCTAAAATTCGTGTTTCTACCTTTAAAGAAGGTAAAGTAACCCTAGCTGTTGGTGCCAAATTTACCCTTGATGCAAAAATGGAGTTAGGCGAAGGCGATATTAACGCTGTTGGTATAGATTACAAAGAACTACCTAACGATGTAAGCGCTAATGATTTACTGCTGTTAAACGATGGCCTTATTCAGCTACGCGTTAACGAAGTTGTTGGCCACTTAGTACATTGTACTGTAACTGTTGGCGGTGTTTTATCTAACAATAAAGGGATTAACCGTTTAGGCGGCGGCTTAACTGCGCCGGCATTTACAGAAAAAGACAAAGAAGACCTACTTACAGCTGCAGAAATTGACGTTGACTATATAGCCGTTTCATTCCCACGCAGTGGCGATGATATGCGCTACGTACGCTCACTGGCTGAAGCCGCAGGTTCAAAAGCGCAGTTATTGGCAAAAATTGAACGTGCAGAAGCCGTTGAAACACAAGAAGCCGTTGATGATATTATTCTTGCGTCTGATGCGGTGATGGTTGCCCGCGGTGATTTAGGTGTTGAAATTGGTGATGCCGCGCTAATGGGCAAGCAAAAACTCATTATTCGCCGTGCGCGCTCATTAAACCGTACCGTTATTACTGCGACGCAAATGATGGAGTCGATGATCGACAATCCAATGCCAACACGTGCTGAAGTAATGGATGTTGCCAACGCAGTGCTTGATGGTACTGATGCCGTAATGCTTTCGGCTGAAACAGCCGCGGGGGATTATCCTGAAGAAACCGTTGCAACTATGGCGCGAGTTTGTTTAGGTGCTGAGTCGCAAAAAGAAACGCATGTTTCTAAACATCGTTTAGACAGTCGTTTTTCAAGTAATGCAGAATCTATCGCCCTTTCGGCTATGTATGCAGCAAACCACTTAGATTCAGTAAAAGCAATTGTTACCTTAACTGAATCAGGTAGTACGGCTAAGTTAATGTCGCGTATTAGCTCAGGTTTACCTATTTACTCGTTATCTCGCCATGCCAGTACACTAGGACAAACTGCGCTATACCGTGGTGTTTATCCAGTATTTTTTGATTCTACTAAAACTGAAAAAGACGGCATGGTTAAAGCGGCACTTGCAACACTTGTTGAACAAGGTGCTTTAGAGTCTGGTGATACAGTTATTATTACTCACGGCGACTCTATGGAAACTGTGGGCGCAACTAACACCATGAAAATTGTTACTGTAAGCTAATATTTAATACAGTAACTTAAATACAAAAAGCGAGCTAAGCTCGCTTTTTTTGTATCTACTCTGCAATCACTAACTGAAATATTAACTCGCTAATGCTGCTTTTACTTTATCGCGGTAGCTACGGCTTACTTTAAGCTCTTGACCGTTTTCAAGTACTAATAAATATTCACCACTTACTTGAGTGACCAATTTACTGATTTGTTTAGTATTTACAATTGCACTGCGATGCACGCGTACAAACAACTGCGGATCAAGCTCTTGTTCAAGCTCTTTCATGGTTTTACGTAATATATGCGTTTGCCCATCTTGGCAATGTAGGCACATATAATCACCCGCAGCATCAACCCATTGAATAGTAACAACTGGTACACGAATTATTTCGCCCTGCTCTTTTACGGCAAGCGACTCTGGGTAACGTCTATCCGTTAATGTGTCGCCTGTGGCTAATTTTTTAAGTATTTCTTCGCAATTATTACCAGTGATCCCAGCGACAAAGCTTGCTAGTTTTTTCTTATGGGCGTTGTCTTGCTGCGTTTTTAAATAAGTATGCACTTTTTCTACCGCCTGCTTAAGTCTGTTGTCATCAACGGGTTTTAAAATGTAATCTAAAGCATGTATTTCAAATGCTTTAACTGCAAACTGATCAAAAGCAGTAACAAAAACAATAGCTGGTAATACTCGTGTACTTTCGCTTAACGCGCGTGCAACTTCAAAACCGTTCATACCAGGCATTTGAATATCTAAAAAAATGAGATCTATTTTTTGATTTTTACATGTTTCAATCGCATCGGCACCGGAACTACATTGTTTGATCACTTCAATGTCAGCAAACTCTTCAAGCCTTACAGCTAAGCCTCTACGTGCTAACGGCTCATCATCAACTATAAGTGTTTTTATTTTTATCATTACTTTACTGCCTTCTCAAACGGTACTCGCAGATTAACTTTTAATCCACTTGGCGTATTATGCGATAATACAAACGAATAATTATTTTCGTAGAGCGTTTTTAATCTATCCTTGGTATTTGCAACGCCTACACCTTGAGCATTTACCAACTGACCATTAATTAGTTCTGTTCCTGGTCCATTATCACCTACTTCAAGTAATAATTCATTAGCAAACACTTGCGCCTTAATATCTATTACACCGCCCTCTACTAAGTGTGCAATTGCATACTTAATCGCATTTTCTATAATAGGTTGTAAAATCAAGCTCGGCACTAATGCCTGCTTTGCTTGCTCACTAATTTCTATATTTACTTTTAAGCGTTCATCAAACCGCACTCGCTCTATTTCTAAATAAAGCATTAAGGCATGTAACTCTTGCTCTAGCGGCACTTTTTTAATTGGATCTGTATTAAGTGTATAACGTAAAAAGTCGCTTAATTTTGACACCATTAAATTAGCATCTTTGTTCTCTTTTACCAAAATTAATGTAGAAATAGCATTGAGGGTATTAAATAAAAAGTGCGGATTTAACTGATACCTAAGCATTTTTAATTGAGCTTCGTGCGCCATGGTAGTGGCTTTTAGTGCTTTTTGACGCTCACTTTGTAATAGCTGGTAATACTTAACGCCAAAGTATAAACCACTCCAACATAAAATTATGTATACCGAATCTAAGCCTTGCTGCAGGTAGTAAAACCATTCTTCTGGCCGATAGCCATGGCGGTATATTTCCCATAAATTAAATTTTTGTACCACAGCCCATAAAGTGCCCGTAATATACGACGCGCTAAATACAACCAGCATTAATACCCAAGGTGAAGCATGCCAAATTTTTCGGTAAATATAGCGCAGCGGCACTGTCATTAAACAGCCTGCGTAGGCATTTAATAAAATAACAAATACGTAAATATCGCGCATTTCAAATACTTTAGAGCCGATATAATTTACCAAGGCGTAACCAATCCAGCCTGCTACTTGCAAGAGCCAAAAAAAACGCTGTCTGTTATCAATCAAAGATTGCCAATTCAAAATAAATTATTACCCTGTGTATTTGTCACTATTATATCGAGTTATGTAAACGCTTAGCACTACCAACCATCTTGCTTTTTAAGAGCCTTGCCGCAAACAGGTATTGATCGCATCTATTGTTACGCATAAAAAAGCGAAAGGAATAAACCTTTCGCTTTTAACGTATTTATTTACTAAATTATTGCTTAATTTAAATTAAGCAAGCTTATCAGATACCACTTTATAGGTTGGATCTTCAATTACATTAACTTGAACTAAATCGCGTGCTTTATGCAGCAGTTGCGTACAGTCTTTACTTAAGTGTCGTAGGTGTAATTTTTTGCCTGCTTTTTTATATTTATCAGCTAAGCTGTCAATTGCCTCAATGGCACTGTGATCGGCCACACGACTATATTTAAATTCAATAATAATATCGTTAGGGTCGTTCTTTACATCAAATAATTCAACAAAGTTTTTAACCGAACCAAAAAACAGCGGTCCATGTAATTCATATACTTTAGCACCTTGTTCATCAATATAGTTGGTTGTGTATATATGCTTTGCATGCTGCCAAGCAAATACCAATGCCGATACAATCACACCCACACACACTGCAATGGCTAAGTCGGTAATAACGGTAACACCCGACACTAATACAATTACAAATGCATCAGACAGTGGTACACGCTTCATCATTTTAAAGCTTGCCCATTCAAAAGTACCCAACACCACCATAAACATCACACCAACCAAAGCAGCCAGTGGGATCATTTCAATTAAACCTGAGGCAAAAATAATAAACGCAAGTAATATTAGCGCAGCACTAATGCCCGATAAACGCGAACGCCCACCTGAGTTAATATTGATCATTGACTGACCTATCATGGCACAACCGCCCATAGCACCAAACATGCCACAGGTAATATTTGCAGCGCCTTGGCCTATACATTCTTTGTTACTATGCCCACGCGTTTCTGTTATTTCGTCAATTAGGCTCAGCGTTAATAAAGACTCAATTAAACCAATTGCCGCTAAAATAAGTGCATAAGGAAAAATAATAATAAAAGTATCTAGGGTAAATGGCACCATAGGAATATGAAATTCAGGTAAACCGCCAGCAATCGTTACCGCTTCATCGCCGGTCATCCCTTTTAGGAAATCAAGTACAGTGTGCGCTTCTAAATCAAAGCCAATAACCAAGGCTGTAACTGTTACAATAGCAACTAACGACGATGGGATTGCTGTAGTTAATTTAGGTAAAAAATGAATAATAGCCATGGTTAGTGCCACTAACCCCAACATAATATACAGAGGATTCCCTGTCATCCATTGCTGACCGCCCATGCCATCGGGAACTTTAAACTGCCCCAACTGAGCTAAGAATATAACGATGGCTAAGCCGTTCACAAAGCCAAGCATAACCGGATGCGGCACCATACGAATAAACTTTCCGAGCTTAAAAACTCCAGCCAGTATTTGCAGTATGCCCATTAGCAGCACAGTGGCAAATAAATATTCAACCCCATGATCAAATACTAAACTTACCATAACAACAGCTAAGGCACCGGTTGCGCCAGAAATCATGCCAGGGCGACCACCGAAAATAGCCGTAATTAAACCAACGATAAACGCGGCATAGAGTCCAACTAAAGGTTCTACATTTGCAACAAAGGCAAACGCAACAGCTTCTGGGACCAAGGCTAATGCCACGGTTAATCCAGATAGGATATCGTTTTTAGCAGAGCTTGGCGCTTTGCTGAGTAAGTTAAACATTGAGTTCCTCAAGTGTTTTATGGACGGGTAACAAAAAAAGCGCTGAATTCTATCAAATTAGCGCCCAGTTAACAATTGTCAGTAGGGCATTAACGCTAAGCAATAAGTACTTAGCGTTAATAGATATTTGGTTACAGAGGTAGAGCGGTACTGCGTTTAACGCAAGTCATGGTCACATTAGAATGTACTTCTTGAACGTACTCTAAGCTAAGCAAGTTATCACGTACAAAGTGCTCATAGCCCTCAATACCTTGTGAAATAATACGCAGCATAAAGTCCATGGTGCCTGCCATAGTGTAACATTCAGTTACTTGATCGTAACTCAATATTAGTTTTTCAAATTCAGCAAGATTCTTTTTACCATGGTTCGATAAACGCACGTGAGCATAAACCAGCATATCAAAGCCCAGCTTTTTCTCATCTAAAAGTGCAACTTTACTTTTTATGTAACCATCTTGCTCTAGCTTAGCAATACGGCGCCAACAAGGAGATTGCGACAAACCTACTTTATCTGCTATTTCAGCGGTTGATAAACTAGCATCTTGCTGCAAAAGTGCCAAAATTTGGCGATCTACGTGATTTAGAGACATTTTATTTCTTATTTATCAGATAAACTGGCTAAATTATACATGTGTTTTAAAAAACAGTCTGCTTGTTTTTGGCAAAAAAATTATTTACTCAGCATTAACCAAACTGCCCACTTATAAAAGGATTGTTCTGTTTTTCGTAGCCTACGTTTGTATCGCTGCCATGCCCTGCAAGTATCCGGGTATTATCGGGGAGCGTCATTATTTGCGTTTTAATTGAGGTAATTAACTGCTGAGCATCTCCTTTTGGGAAATCCGTGCGCCCTACTGAGCCTTTAAATATTACATCACCCACAATAACACACTGCTGTTGTGGCTGATAAAACACCACATGACCAGGAGTATGCCCAGGGCAATGCCTTACGATAAAGCTCAACTCCCCAACGCATATTATATCGTCGTGTGCTAGCCACTCATCTGGATAAAAAGCAGTAACCGCTGCAAAACCAAACATTTGTGCTTGCATTGGTAAATTTTCAAACCAAAAGTGCTCATCTTTATGTGGGCCAATTATTTTTACGCTATAGGTATTACGCAAGGCATCAGCCGCACCAACATGATCTAAATGGCCATGCGTTAACCAAATTGCTGTTAACGTTAAATCGTGCTGTTTTAATGCCGCCACAATCTTGTTGTAATCGCCACCTGGGTCTACTACCACAGCTTGTTTGCTTTGCGAGCATGCAATAATGCGACAGTTTTGTGCAAAAGTAGTAACGGGTATTGTAATTATATGCATCTTAAATTTCTTTATCTTTTTGCTCAGCAAGTACAATGTCTTCTTCAAAAGACATTAATATTGGATATTTTAAATAAGCTTGATCGTAAAATGGGCTCTGCTCATATAACCAATTTAAGCGCGCATCGGCATCTTTGGCAAATACCTTATCGTCATTAATCTTTTTATCGAACGCGAGCGCTAATTTAGGATTATTTTTGAGCATTTGGCGGGCATAAGGAATTAATGCATAGTTTTCCATGTACTCAGTACGCTGAAAAATAGTATTAAATTCGCCCCACGCAAAAAATGAGTCAGGCGCTTCGGGGTGTAATAAATGCACCGCCAACTCGCCTGCTTTTTGCTGCGTGTTCACTTGATACCAGCCATTTAAATCAACATTAATTGCAGCAACATAATCAAAGTTTGCCGAGACTCTAAATCGCCCTTCAAAGGGGGCTTTATCAAAAGTGTAATCTTTTACTTTCGCTACTTTTAATGGTTGAGTATTTACCCCTTCAAGCTGAGTAAGCTCCACACCATGCAATTTAAGTTTTGCTACAAGGTCGCTATACACTGGCGGAATAAAGAATGCTTTAGGTACTTCAACTGTATGCAGCACCTCTTTTTGCCAATAAATAGGAAGATTAGTGTAGTCTTGCTTATTACCTAAATATTTAACTTCTACTTGTCCAGAAAGTGCATTTTGTTCTCGCGCGTAACTTATGCCTTTAAATTCTATTTCGTTTGCTTGCTCAGCATAGCCGCGCTTAACACTAAGTTGTTTAGGAATAAATGCTTGCTCTTTTTTTACCGCAGCTAATAGTTCATTACTATGCTCAGCAAGCGCACTTATTGCGCCATCTAAAAACACATACGTCCCCAAAACTCGTTGTTTATAGGGTTTTAATGAATGGTTTTCAACGAGAATGGTCGGTAATGACTTTAAGTCTCCCCAGCCGTTAGAGTATCTTGGCGTAGCCACCCAACCCGCTAGGCCACTTTTAAACTCGCGCTTGTCCATAACAAATACCAGTGGTCCTGGTATATGTCCTTGCGATACCAGCTTTTCATCTATTAAAGGTTTAAAAAGTTGATTGAGTGTATCTGATACCGCCGGCGACTCGCTAGCAAACACCGGATTGTAGCCATAGGTTACATCGTATTGATAATCTGCACCGTCGGTTACATGTACATCAATATACAAATTAGGGTTGTAGTCGTTAATTACTTTTAAAACACTTTTAATTTCTGGTGTATCGAGTTTAGTAAAATCACGATTTAAATTTAGATTATTGCCATTGGTTCTAAAGCCCATTTTTACCGGACCGCGCTGATTAATACGGTTAAATGCACTACTGCGCTCGTGGCCATCTACGTTTAAAATAGGAATAAATAAAATATTAACGTTTTTTAATATATCGCGGCGCTTACCTGTTGCTATATCTCTGAGCAACATAAACATGGCATCTTTACCGTCAATTTCTCCGCCATGAATACCGGCTTGAACAAAAATGGTTGGTTTAGTATCGTTTGCTATTTGACTGGCTTGAAAATACCCTTGCTCGCTGGCAATCAACATTTTTATAGCCCGTTGGCTATTGCTGTAACCAATTGTTTGAGCTTTAAATTGCGTTGGGTTCGCAGCAACCAGTCTGTCTACAAAAGCCATCGTCTCGGCATAACTTGGTGATGCTTCACCAGAGGAAAGTTCAAAGTCAGTGGTCAGTGGACCTGCTTTTTGCATTAGGGATATGCTTTGCCCTTGCCATGGCAACAAAGGAGGTAAATGGCTGTCATACGCCACACTAGCTGATAAAACCAATAAACTTGCAAACATAAAATTCTCTAACAAACGCCTTAATTAAATAAATTATATCAATTAAACATTTTTATATGATGAAAGTGCGGTGATTCAACAAAAAAAAGCAGCCAATAACATTTAGCACTTTGTTTGTGTTTAGCGAATTATTAAGGGGAACAATAAATTTACTAAAATTCAATATACTATACAGTTTATACTAATGATAAAAGCAAACTGCGGAATAATTACTATACGCCGAACACAAAAAAAGGAGCCATAGGCTCCTTTTTAATACTTATATAAAAAAGCTTAAGCGGCCGCTAGGCCTTCTTTTGCTTTTTCAACAAGCGCTGCGAATGCAACTTGGTCATAAACAGCGATATCTGCAAGGATCTTACGATCGATTTCTACAGATGTCTTTTTAAGACCACTGATAAAACGGCTGTAAGACAGACCATTTTGACGTGAAGCAGCATTGATACGTGCAATCCATAATTGACGGAAAGTACGTTTCTTCGCACGACGGTCACGGTAAGCGTATTGACCCGCTTTAGTAACAGCCTGGAAAGCTACACGGTAAACACGTGAACGTGCTCCGTAATAACCTTTTGCTTGTTTTAAAACTTTTTTGTGACGTGCACGTGCGACAACGCCGCGTTTAACTCTTGCCATTTCTAAAAACCCCTATTAAGCGAACGGTAACATACGTGAAACTAGACCATGGTCATTTTTATGAACCATCATCTTAGGACGTAGGTGTAACTTACGCTTAGAAGTTTTCTTAGTCAGAATATGACGAAGATGCGCTTGTTTACGCTTGAAACCGCCAGAAGCAGTCTTTTTGAAACGCTTAGCTGCGCCTCTGTGACTTTTTAGCTTATAAGCCATTGCAATAACTCCAAATTGTATTGCATTTAAATTAGTAAGCAGGCGTGAGATATATTGCTATAGCTCCACTTTCAGGCCTAACTTACTGCCATGTTCCGGTGAAAACCCAGCATAAATGCTGCAATCTTACTTTAAACCGGTTAACTCAGGTGAATATTTACATATTACTTGCAGACCTGAGCTATTTTCGGTGCGTATTATCGCTTAAAAATTATTTTTTAGCAACAGGCGCCATCATCATAACCATTTGGCGACCTTCAACGCGATTAGGGAAAGACTCAACAACTGCAAGCTCCTCCAAATCGCCTTTGATACGGTTTAATAATTCTATACCAATTTCTTGGTGAGCCATTTCACGACCACGGAAGCGAATCGTAATTTTAGCTTTATCGCCAGCTTCTAAGAACTTACGTAAGTTGCGCAGCTTAACCTGATAATCACCTTCATCCGTACCAGGACGGAATTTGATTTCTTTTATCTGGATTTGCTTTTGCTTCTTCTTCTGCTCTTTTAGTTCTTTGCTTTTTTCAAAGATGAACTTACCGTAGTCCATGATTCTACAAACAGGCGGCTCAGCGTTCGGGCTAATCTCTACAAGATCAACACCCGCTGCATCAGCCATAGTTTGCGCGTCTTTTAATGACTGAATTCCAGCTTGCTCGCCGTCAATGTCAATTAAGCGAACTTCTTGAGCTGTAATTTCTTCGTTAATACGATTTTTTTGGGCTGTTTGTTGCCCTTTCTTGCCGCCTCTAATAGTACGTTCCTCCAAGAATATCAATAATAGTAAGCGTGTAATTGGCTGTTTGTAAATGCCTTACACGCTCGATTTTTTATTGTCGACTTTTTATCTCTTCGCTAATTTTAGCTACAAAGTCATCAACATTAAATTTGCCAAGGTCTTCACCTGTGCGGGTACGTACTGCTACTTCTTGTTGTTCAACTTCTTTATCGCCAACAACAAGTAAGTAAGGAATACGCTTAAGTGTATGCTCTCGGATTTTAAAGCCAATCTTCTCATTTCTCAAGTCAGCAGTGGCTCTAATTCCAAGTTTATTTAATTTTTGTACAACTTCTTTAACATAATCGGCTTGTTTATCGGTAATATTCATAATTACCACTTGCTTTGGCGCAAGCCACGTAGGGAATAAACCAGCGTATTCTTCAGTTAAAATACCAATAAAGCGTTCAATAGAACCTAAAATAGCACGATGTATCATAACTGGGGTGCGGCGTTCGTTATTTTCAGCAACATAAGTTGCGCCTAAACGACCCGGTAATGCAAAGTCTAGTTGCACTGTACCACATTGCCACGCTCTGTCTAAACAATCGTACAAAGTAAATTCAATTTTAGGGCCGTAAAATGCGCCTTCACCTGGTAGGTAATCAAATTCAATCTCGTTTAGTTTAAGTGCTTCGGCTAATGCCAGCTCTGCTTTATCCCACATATGGTCTTCACCAATACGTTGCTCTGGACGTGTTGAGAGCTTAACCACGATTTTTTCAAAACCGAATGTCTCATATGTATCATAAACCATCTTAATACACGCTGAAACTTCGTCCATTATCTGCTCTTCGGTACAGAAAATGTGCGCATCATCTTGGGTAAAGCCACGTACACGCATTAAGCCATGTAGTGCACCCGATGGCTCGTTACGATGACAACAACCAAACTCAGCCATACGTAGTGGTAAATCGCGGTACGATTTTAAACCTTGATTAAATATTTGTACGTGACCTGGGCAGTTCATTGGTTTAATCGCGTATTCGCGCTTTTCAGATACTGTGGTAAACATAGCATCTGCATATTTTTCCCAGTGACCTGATTTTTCCCATAACGAACGATCCATCATCATTGGACCTTTTACTTCTTCGTAATCGTATTCACGTAGTTTTTCACGCACAAACTCTTCAAGCTCACGGTAAATGCTCCAACCATCGTTGTGCCAAAATACCATACCTGGCGCTTCTTCTTGCCAATGCCATAAATCAAGTGCTTTACCAATACGGCGGTGATCACGCTTTTCAGCTTCTTCAAGGCGTTTTAAATACGCTTTTAGTTGCTTTTTATCGCCCCACGCTGTGCCGTAAATGCGTTGTAGCATTTTGTTTTCTGAATCACCACGCCAATATGCACCCGCTACTTTCATTATTTTGAAGTTTTGGCAAAATTTCATGTTAGGTACGTGAGGGCCACGACACATGTCTACATATTCTTCGTGATGATATAACCCTGGACGGTCATCTTTAGCGATATTCTCATCCAAAATTTCTATTTTGTATGTTTCACCACGCGCTGCAAATACATCGCGTGCTTCTTGCCAGCTTACGGTTTTTTTAACTACATCGTAGTTTGTTTTAGCAAGTTGCAACATACGCTTTTCAATCGCGTCAAGATCATCTTGAGATAACGACTGTTCCATATCAATATCGTAATAAAAGCCGTTATCAATAGTAGGACCAATTGCCATTTTTGCATCTGGGAAAAGCTGTTTAACCGCATGCCCAATTAAGTGTGCACACGAGTGACGAATAATCTCTAAGCCGTCGTCGTCTTTTGCGGTGATGATTTCAAGGCGCGAATCTTCACTTATTAGATCACATGCATCAACACGCTCGCCATTAACACGGCCAGCAATGGTCGCTTTAGCGAGCCCTGGACCAATATCGTTGGCAACATCTAGCGTACTTACTGGGTTTTCAAAACTACGTTGACTTCCGTCAGGGAGAGTAATAACTGGCATTATAAATCCTTGCTACAGTGGTGACACCTACAATGTATCACGTGTATTTTTTTAAATTAATTAAATGAGAATGACTCGACAACGCTCTTACGAATAAGCATTGACTATTTTTCGCCAAATTTGGCTAATGTAGATGCTGAGTCTGCTCAACTACAAAAAAGATATTGTCGCGTGCAACGCTACTAATTACAAGTTTAAAGCGGCTAAAACACCTGCTATTTTGTTATAAAGGCTAAATTAATAATGTTTTAGCGCCGATTTTATAACATCAATATAATAAATCTAATCGCCGTTAAATTTACAACTGACTTAAGTGCTTACTCTCGCAATTTAATGGATGTTGCGTATAATACTGGGTAATTAAGTTATATTAGAGAATAGTAATGAGAACATGTGGTGTAGATATTACCGGTAGTGATGTACTACTTTGTATTTTAAGTAAAGATAATGACGTATTTGATATTCGCGACGTGCGCCAAACACGCTTTACCTTAGGTAACGGTAACGACACAGAAGTAATGCGTAAGTTTCAGTTTGATTTTGCCAAGCTAATGCAAGATTACCAAATTGATTCTGTTGCAATACGTCAACGTGCTCCAAAAGGTAAATTTGCTGGTAGTGCTAATGGTTTTAAAATGGAAACCGCGATTCAGCTAATCGAAAACCTTGATGTAAAATTATTTACAACAACCGAAATTAAAGAGCAAGTTAAGCGCAACCCTATCCCTATTGATTTTGAGGATACCGGTCTTAAAAAGTATCAAGAAAATGCTTTTGTAAACGCTTACGTTTATATTATGAAAAAAACTTACCGCAGCGACGAAATGTAACCTCATTTAGTAATTGCTAAAAGCGCGTACTTACAGTGTAAGGCGCGTTTTTTTTTGCTTTATTTTTACTTATTTCATTTTCAGCAACAAACCTAAGACATTAGTCTACCCCTCTTCCCTTTGTCGACAATATATGTTTATTTATCATTCAAGCTATTCATATCTATTGATACGGAGAATGACATGAATGTAACAACAAAAGCGGTTAAAGAAATAGAAAAAATAAACCCTATGCCGCTATTGCAGAGTTATTTTAAAGGAATACAAAGCACCCCATTAACCAAGCAAACCATAGGTGACTACTTCGACAGCATTGTCGACAATGCCCCCGACGCATTAGCCGTGGTTGTGCACCATCAAAATATACGCTTGAGCTATAAAGAGTTTCAACATCAAGTAAACCAATTAGCAATGGGCTTACTAGCACTGGGTATTAAGCCTGGAGAAAGAGTAGGTATTTGGTCGCCAAATAACATTCAATGGTGTTTAACTCAGTTCGCCACCGCTAAAATTGGCGCAATTATGGTATGTGTAAACCCAGCTTATCGCCCCAGCGAATTGCAGTACGCTTTAAACAGCGTTGAGTGCACTACCTTAATTACCGCTTCAGAATTTAAAGGCAGTAACTATCTGCAAATGCTACAAAGTTTAGCGCCAGAGCTAGCAGAGTGCGAAAAAGGGCAGCTTAATGCCGCTGCTCTTCCCACGCTTAAAAACGTCATTAGAATTGGTGATGAAGCAAGCCCTGGTATGTTTTCATTCGCTGAAGTAACCGCACTTGCAACTCAAGAGCATAAACAGCAGTTAGATTCAGTAGCCGCTACCCTTAATTGCAATCAAGATATCAATATTCAATTTACGTCTGGCACCACTGGCAACCCCAAAGGGGCAACGCTTACTCACAAAAACATTTTAAATAATGCATTATTTGTTGGTGAAGCCATGCACATTACCAATAAAGATAAAATATGCATACCTGTGCCACTTTATCATTGCTTTGGTATGGTACTTGGCAGTTTAGTGTCTATGAGCAAAGGCGCTACAGCCGTTTATCCTGGGGATGCATTTGATCCGAAAACAACTCTCGAAGTAGTACAAAATGAGGGCTGTACAGCACTGCATGGTGTACCGACCATGTTTATTAGTGAGCTTGAATTAAGTAACTTTAATGATTACGACTTAAGTACATTACGCACTGGTGTAATGGCCGGCTCTACCTGCCCCGAGCAAGTAATGCGCAAAGTACAAACTTTAATGAATATGCACGAAGTAGTTATTGCATATGGCCAAACTGAATGCAGCCCTATTAATAATATTACTGAAACCGACTCATCTATTGAGCGCCAAGTAACGACAGTAGGCCGTGCATTAGCGCATACCGAAGTTAAAATAATTGATGAGCTAGGTAACATTCAACCCGTGGGGCTATCGGGTGAGGTATGCAGTCGGGGTGCAGGAATTATGCGTTGCTACTGGAACGATGAAGAAAAAACCAAAGCGACCATAGATCAAGATGGTTGGCTGCATTCTGGCGACTTAGGGGTAATGGATAGCGAAGGCTTTGTTAGTATTGTTGGCCGCATTAAAGACATGATAATTCGCGGCGGCGAAAATATTTATCCCCGCGAAATAGAAGAAGTGCTTTATACCTACCCAGGTGTTCAAGATGCCGCTATATTTGGTATTAGCGACGAAAAATACGGTGAAGAAGTATGCGCCTGGATCCAACCCAAAGAAGATGCACAACTAGACGAAGCACAAATACGGTTGTTTTTAAAAGACAAACTAGCTTATTTTAAAGTGCCGCGCCATATTCGTTTTGTTGAAAATTACCCTATGACGGTAACCGGTAAACTGCAAAAGTTTAAAATGCGCGAACAAATGCAAGAAGAGTTAGCAGAAAAAGCATTTTCATAATTATCAACTTTAACAAAGCGCAGCCTAAAACAGGCTGCGCTATTATTATAGCAAACGTGCAATAACTAACCTGAGCTCCGGATAATAAACTAATCTCAAGCAGCTGTTTTCAGCGCTAACTGCGTTGAATTTACTTGCAATAGGCCAGCTATTGACGCGTAAATTCGCCTTGTTTTCACTGAAAACCTCTGGCTAGAGAAAATAAAATTAAATATAACGATGATTCAATATGTTAGTAAATCTCTTAACCAGAGTTCAGGTTAACTATAAATTAAGCATACGCTTTTTTAGCCTTTCTAAGTCAATCGCATTGGAGCGTACGGTGAGCTTAATATGGCTATATTCATATTCTTCTTTAATGACACTCATGCTCGAGCGAATTTCACCCACTATACCTTTGGCGGTATAAGGAATAATAACCTCTTCTTCAATCATGTCGCTTTGTGCTGTATCAACAATGTATTTATGTAATTTAGCTATATCAGCTGGGTTACGTGTTGATGTCATCATGGCATCAGGAAATTCAGCCATTAATGCTTGTTGTTGCTCATCGCTAAGTTGATCTGACTTGTTAAGTACTAATAACTTTTTACTACCTTGTACGCCCACTTCTGCCAATACATTATGCACTACATCTAGTTGTGAGCGAAAAGACGCATCCGATGCATCAACTACATATAACAATAACGACGCATCATGTGCCTCGGCTAAAGTTGAATGAAATGAAGCAACTAAGTCATGCGGTAATTTTTTAATAAAACCAACTGTATCAGATACCAATATGCGTGGTTGCGTTATTGGATACAAAGCACGAACTGTGGTATCCAGCGTAGCAAAAAGCTTGTTTTCGCCCTCTACGTCACTGCCCGTAATTGCGCGCATCATCGACGATTTACCCGCATTGGTATAACCAATCAAAGCAACCGAAAATAGCTCTGAGCGCTGTTCTCGTCTGTCCATCATTACATCTTGAACATTTACCAGTTCACGCTTTAACTCGGCTAATTGGTCGCGTACTTTACGACGGTTAAGTTCAAGCGTTGTCTCACCTGCACCCTTACCCATTTGGCGTTCTTTATCGCCGGTAGATGTTTCACGCAGACGCGGCGCTACATAGTTAAGGCGAGCAATTTCAACCTGTAATTTTGCTGTTTTAGTACGCGCATGGCGGCTAAATATTTCAATAATTATGCCGGTGCGGTCAAATACTTCCACACCTAACTGGTTCTCAACATTACGTAGTTGAGAAGGCGTTAAATCGCAGTCAAAAACGACAACATCGGCACAAGCAAAATCTAAACCGTCTGATGGAATTTCTGATGGCATGTCGGATAATGGATCGTCATCAAGAAAATTTTCATCCTCATCTGCAGCAGAACCTTTATTTCCAGTAAGGCGCGCTATTTCAGCCAGTTTGCCTGAGCCAAGTACATTTACTTTTTGGGTAGAACTTTGCTTTTGTGATTGTGTGCCAACTACTTTAAAGCCAAGAGTGGTAACTAGGCGTGCCAACTCTGCAAGCGACTCAGTTGCTTCATCGCCTTTAAAGTGAGGTGTACTAATAGAAATAAGTAATGCGTTAGGAAGTGATGCTTTTGCAGTTAGTTGCATAATTTTTTATGTTAATGCACCGCGAAGTGCAAACCTATTTTCATTCGAAAGTAGCCTGATCCTACGCTGTTATAGCTTGGCTTTATAGCGTTATAACTAACTTAAGCGGTTATTTAAATAAAACACCCTGTAAATAGCTAAATTTATGGGGTGTTTTTAAGTACAGGCTCTCACAGCAATAAGCTGCAATTGCTTTA
Organism: Pseudoalteromonas sp. 19-MNA-CIBAN-0066; assembly: GCF_040308705.1. Taxonomy (NCBI): domain Bacteria; kingdom Pseudomonadati; phylum Pseudomonadota; class Gammaproteobacteria; order Alteromonadales; family Pseudoalteromonadaceae; genus Pseudoalteromonas; species Pseudoalteromonas sp. 19-MNA-CIBAN-0066. The sequence goes on along the minus strand of NZ_JBEONZ010000002.1, from coordinate 212,417 downwards.
AACTATTTTAGTTAAACTACGCCTTGCTCTATCATTGCATCGGCAACACGGCGAAAACCAGCAATATTAGCGCCAAGTAACAGGTTAGTAGGTTGGCCAAATTCTGCCGCTGTTTCGTTAGCAATATTAAAAATGTTTTTCATTATGTGCTGTAATTTTGCATCCACTTCTTCAAAAGTCCAGCTTTGCATACTGGCATTTTGCGCCATTTCTAATTGGCTGGTTGCAACGCCGCCCGCATTAGCAGCTTTACCTGGGCCGTAAGCTATTTTGGCTTTAATAAAGCAGTCAATCGCGTCTTTGGTCGAAGGCATGTTTGCACCTTCACTCACCAAAATACAGCCATTGCTTAGTAGCGCTTTTGCATCGCCTTGAGTTAACTCATTTTGAGTGGCACACGGGAACGCAGCATCGGCTTTAAAACGCCACACTGCATGCCCATCTTCTGGGTAATCTGCGCGAGCAATATAAGTAGCTTCTGGGTAGCTTTCTTTATATTTGCTTAAACAGCCACGTTGCTGCTCTTTTAACTCTTTAATAAGCGTTAAGTCTATACCCGCGTCATGAAATAGTGTACCGCGAGAGTCACTACAGGTAATTGGTTTTGCATTTAATTGATACAGCTTTTCCATCGCATAAATAGCAACATTACCCGAGCCCGAAATTAAACAACGTTTTCCAGCTAGGCTATCATCGCGGTTTTGTAGCATGTAGTTTGCAAAGTACACTGCGCCGTAGCCAGTTGCTTCTTTACGAACTAACGAGCCACCCCACATTAGGCTTTTACCGGTTAACACACCATCGTAACGCCCTGTTAAACGCTTGTACTGGCCAAACAAATAACCAATTTCGCGTGCGCCAACACCAATATCCCCTGCAGGTACGTCGGTAGTTGGGCCAATGTGGCGGTATAACTCGTTCATAAATGATTGGCAAAAACGCATTATTTCACCGTCTGAGCGCCCTTTTGGATCAAAGTTAGCACCGCCTTTACCACCACCAATAGGTAGGCCGGTTAATGAGTTTTTAAACACTTGCTCAAAACCCAAAAACTTAATAATACTGGCATTAACACTCGGGTGAAAACGCAAGCCCCCCTTATATGGGCCCAAGGTAGAGCTAAATTCAATGCGATAGCCTTTATTTACTTGAATATTACCTTCGTCGTCAACCCAAGGTACACGAAACATTAGTTGACGCTCTGGCTCTACCATTCTTTCTATAATGGCTTCTTTTTGATAATTTGTAGTTTTTGCAAAAAGAGGTTCTAAAGATTCTAGTACTTCTTCAACAGCTTGATAAAACTCACTTTGCGCGGGGCTAGTTTGCTTTAATTGAGCTATCGTACTATGTATATAATTCATAATTATTCTTCCGTGTAAGCTATTTTTAAAATTTGAGAATTCGGGTAAGTATGATTGAGTTTGTTTTTTGAATATAAATCTATTTTAAAATCATAATTTTCATACACCTTACCATTAGAAAGAGTGGTGTTGCACGTCATTCAAGTTGAATTATTTTACTGTTGTGTAAAAATAAAACAGCGACTAGGCGAATTTTTATTCACTTTAACGATATAAAAATACAGTGCACGGTTACTAAAACCAAACATACAGCTAACAAAGGAGGTAATTACTTGATATTTAAATGATCTCATTCAATTGCTAGTTTATTAAGCGGTATTGAACAATTTTAAAGTAGGCGTGTAACAAGTTGAAATATATTTAACTTAAAAACAACAAAACGCTAAAACAAGGGCTGTTTTAGCGTTTTGAAAGAGTAATGGCTTTACCTTGCTTACTCAGCAGTGCTTTGTGGACGAACCTGCTGTTGTACACCCGTTAAAAATAAACGAAGTACCTGGTTGTTACATACGCGGTAGTGCTTGTTATCTACTTTACGAGAAAACGCGCTTAGCTCATGCTTACTCAAATTAAAGTCAACGAGTGCCAGCGTCGCAATCACATCTTCCGCTTTCATATTTAAAGCAATACGCAGCTTCATAAAAATAATATTGTTATTTAACTTGCTCTCAGGAGCAGGTTGCTCGCCTTCGCGCTTACCACGTTGCGTATTAATAAAACCATTTAAAAAAGTTGCAAACTCTGTATCACTTATTTCAGTGTAAGCCTCTTCGCCTTCTTTAGTTAACCAAGCAATTACTTGCTCTGTAGTAACCGTATGCTCAGCTGCAGCAAAAACATTTACCATAGCGGTGTCGGTTAAATTAAAAGTGTAGCGAATGCGGCGTAAAATATCGTTATTTGTCAAAGTAAATCCCAGAGTAGTAAATGCTAACCCAATGGTTAGTTATTGTTAGCTTGTAAATAAGCGCCCTAGTTTAACAGACTTGCCAATACTGCCCTATTAGTTTTTATTTAGCAGCGCACACGCTACCAATGCCGCTAATTACCCAGCACTTTTGCAGGGTCAACTCTTGTTGCTTGCCACGCCGGATAAATAGTAGCTAACGCCGCTAAAATAAAAGTAACAACAACTGTTACCACAATATCTTGCCACACTAACTTACTGGGTAAAAACTCTATAAAATAAACTCCTTGAAGTGGGTTTGCGCCAAAGAGTTGGCTGAGCCAAGTAAATAATTCGCTAATATTTATTGCCAGTACCACACCAATTAAGCTGCCTAATACCACACCTACAAAAGCTTGCGTTAACCCCTGCATTACAAAGGTAGCTAAAATGGTACTGTCTTTTGCGCCCATGGTTTTTAAAATAGCAATATTGCCTTGTTTTTCGCGTACTTCCATTACCAATGAGGACACAATATTAAAACTTGCCACAGCTATAATTAAAAACACCACAATATAAACTATGGTACGCACCATTTGTATATCTTGGTATAAGCTGCCTTGCGTTCTAAACCAACTAGAAATATATACATAGTCGTCTATGGTTTGCCCTACCCGTAGCGCAATTTGATGCGCGGTAAATACGTCATCAACGCTTAGGCGAAGCCCGGTTACTTGGCTTTCATCGTAACCTAATGTTTGCTGCGCTTTATTAAGGTGGATAAATGCAGCTGTGCTGTCTATTGGCCCCCCCATTTCAACAATACCTGCAAGTAACAGCGTTACTCGCTTAGGGGCTAATAATGACTGCCCTTGCTGAGCTATTTGAGGAATAAGTAAGGTAATACTATCGCCCACGCTGGCATCGAGTTGGTTAACTATTTGCTTGCCTAAAATAACTTCATCAATGCCAAGCTGGCTCACCAATTTGCCTTTGGTAAATTGATTAATAGCCGACACGCTCCCCTCTAATGAAGGCTCAACCCCGCGTATTTCTACTGCTTTTAATTGGCTTTTAAATTGCGCCATGCCGTTAACTGCAATAAATGGCGCGGCGCCGGTTACATGATCTTGCTGTTGAAGCTGCTCAACTTTTTGTGGCCAATTAGCAATTGGCCTATTAGGCGCTACATATTCCACCTGCGGCACTACGCTTAATAAGCGATGCACTAATTGCTGCTCAAAGCCATTAATTACCGACAGCGCAACTATTAAAACCGCAACGCCCAATAAAATACCCACAGTAGATGCTTTAGCTATAAAGCTTACAAAGCCATTTTTTTCATCTTTATGACCAGAATACGCTCTAAAGCGTTTACTTATAAACGCACTAAGCAACATGTTGCGACTCTTTAATAGTAAGTTTTCCATCATCTAAATAGGCTATTTTACCGAGTTTGTCGGCCAGCTCTAAGTCGTGTGTTACCACCACAAAGCTGGTATTTAAACTTTTATTAAGCTCATTTATTAAGTCGTATATTTTAATCGCGTTTTGTTTATCTAAATTACCGGTTGGCTCATCGGCAAGCACTAATGCCGGTTTAGTAACGAGCGCGCGCGCAATTGCCACTCGTTGGCGCTCACCACCAGACAGTGCCGACGGCTTATGAGAGCTACGATGTGCTAGGCCCACTTTTTCAAGCATTTCTAATGCAGCTACTTTCGCAGCTTTAGCACTTAGTCCTTTAATTAAAAGCGGCATAGCTACATTTTCTACCGCGCTAAATTCCATCAGTAAATGATGAAATTGATAAATAAAGCCTAAGTTTTTATTTCTAAATGCCGCTTGCTCTGTACGGGAGAGCTTAGCCACTTCTTGATTTTTAATTTTAGCACTGCCAGATGTTGCAGTATCGAGCGTACCGAGTATATGCAATAAGGTACTTTTACCCGAACCAGAGCTGCCCACAATAGCCAGCATTTCACCTTGTTGCAGGGCTAAATCAACCCCTTTTAATACTGCAACTTGGTTACTACCATCTTGATAAACTTTATTTAAATTTTCACAACTAATAACTAAATCATTCATAACGCAATACCTCGGCTGGTTTTACTTTTGCGGCTTTGCGCGCTGGGTAAACAGTGGCTAAAAAGCTCATAGCAATACTCGAACAAGCGATAACAATTAGGCTTGGCACATCAAATTTTACCGGCAACTCTATACCTGCCATCAAATTTAACCCTACTAATGCTAATAACTCATTAATATATAAACTAAGTAATACACCTAAAAATGCCCCTACTGCGGTGCCTATCACGCCATTATAAAGTCCTTGCACCATAAACACTTTTTGTACTTGCGATGGTGTTAAACCCAAGGTTTGTAAAATAGCGACTTCGCCTTGTTTTTCACTTACCATCATCGTTAGCGCAGAGACAATATTAAATACCGCAACCAGCACAATAAGCCCTAATAACATCGACATAATCCGTTTTTCCATTGCTACAGCAGCAAATAATGTGCCTTGGCTGCTGCGCCAATCTGTATAGGTATGATCTTTTAATATTAGTTTGCTGGCCTGTATAAATTCATCCAATGCAAAGGGTTCATACAAAGAAATACTTAAATTAGGTGCAGTGTTTTGATCCAGCTTTAATACGCGTTGCAACGACGCACCACTGGTAAAAGCCAGCCCCATGTCAATTTCAGAGCCAGTTTCGTAAATGGCTGCTATTTTAAACAAGCGTTGGCTAGGCATTCGCCCAAGCGGTGTATAGGTAGAAGCATTTGGCATAATAACCCGCAGCTTATCTCCCAAACCAACACCTAATTTACGGCTCAGGTAGCGACTAATGGCAATGCTATAGTTTTTATTAAGTACTGTTTGCCAATTTCCTTGTACTATTTTATCGGTAATTTTATAGAGCGAGCCGTCATCGCCATATAAGCCTTGCAGCAACACACCGTGTAAATCTTTATTGGTTTGTAATATAGCTTCACCATGCTGATAAAGGCTTACAGTACTTACATAAGGAGATTGTTCAAGATCTGCTTTTAAACTACTCATTTGCGCTGCAGTACGCTTATTAGCTTGCACTTCAACATGCGGAATAAGCCCAAGCATATTGGTTTTTAAGCTGCTTTCAAAGCCATTCATTACTGAACTGACAGTAAATAATGCCATTAAGCCAATCGCAATACCGGCAATAGAAAAAAACGAGATAAATGAAATAAACGCATTCCCTTTTGAGGAGCGACTATATCTAAGCCCAATAAACAAACTAACCGGTTGAAACATATTGTTTTTAAACACTTATCCTAAAAATAGTAACTTATAATAACACGAATAATCCGTACTTGGGTATGCCACTAAATGTAATAAATATTTAAAAATCTGATACTTGGCTAGAATAAAAATTAAATGATTAACCCGCTATTAAGCTTTTAGTCCTGCGACTAAATAATCAAGTAGCACCCTTACATTAGTTGCCACAAACTGTCGAGGCGGATACACACCCCATACCCCTTCTTGCAGCGGCTGATAGGATGTTAAAATAGGCACTAACTGCCCTGTTTTTAACTCGTTTTCAATGTAGTAATTAGGGAGCTGAATAATCCCTAAACCTTTTTTAGCGCCATCTACCAACGCCCAGCCACTATTACATTGCAGTCGCCCAGCTATTTTAATATGCTTTTCGCGCCCTCCTTCGTTTACCCGCCAATAACGACTATTCCCCACTAAACATTGATGATTTATTAGCTCACCTAATGTGTGTGGCTCGCCAAATCGGGTTAAATAATCAGGGGCACAACACATAATAAAACGCCGTGCACTTAAGCGCCGTGCTTTTAAGCTCGAGTCTTTTAAATGCCCCAGTCTAATAGCTAGATCAAAACCACCTTCTAATAAGTTTTCTTGCTCATTACTGAGCGTAGCAACGACTTCTACATCGGGGTGGTCGTGCATAAAATTATGCACTATTGGCATAATAAAGCTCTCGCCATACATTACCGGGGCTGTTAGATTAATTTTACCTTTTGGCGTACTTTGCTGTTGCGCTAAACTTTGCGTGGCATCATCCATTGCATGTTGTAAATGCTTTATTTGGTGTAAAAACACCTCACCTTCTTTGGTCAAAACCACTTTACGCGTTGTGCGCGTTAGCAACTGTGTATTTAAGCGTTGTTCAAGCGCACTAACATGGCGGCTAATATGCGCAACCGACAGCCCAATTGCTTTGCCTGCAGCGGTAAAACTACCTTCTTCACCTACCGCAATAAATTCGTCTATTCCATCCCATCGTGCCATTGTTACAGTTCTGAAAAAGTGTTTTAATAAAATTGAGATTATCATTATTTGAGAAACAAATACAATAGCTACATCACCCAAGCAAATTGGGTCTACAATTATTATCTACCCACTACAAAGGATAAGCACATGTCAGAATTTATTAAATCAAAAGCAGCTATTGCTTGGGGTCCTAATCAACCACTTAGTGTTGAAGAAGTTGATGTGATGATGCCTAAAAAAGGCGAAGTAATGGTAAAAATTACCGCTACTGGTGTATGTCATACCGATGCATTTACATTATCGGGTGAAGATCCTGAAGGTATATTCCCTGCAATTTTAGGCCACGAAGGCGCTGGTGTTGTATATGCAATCGGCGAAGGCGTAACCAGCGTAGAAATTGGCGATCATGTTATTCCTTTATACACCGCAGAATGTGGTGAATGTAAAATGTGTACCTCGGGCAAAACTAACCTGTGTTCTGCTGTGCGCGAAACCCAAGGTAAAGGCTTAATGCCAGACGGTACAACACGTTTTTATAAAGACGGTCAGCCAATTTACCACTACATGGGTTGCTCAACTTTCTCTGAGTACACAGTACTGCCAGAAATCTCTTTAGCTAAAGTAAACAAAGAAGCGTCTTTAGAAGAAATATGCTTACTAGGCTGTGGCGTAACAACAGGTATGGGCGCAGTAACAAACACAGCTAAAGTAAAAGCGGGCGACACTGTAGCTATTTTCGGTTTAGGTGGCATAGGTTTATCAGCTATTATTGGCGCAAAAATGGCCGGTGCGAGTCGTATTATCGGTATCGATATAAACAACTCTAAATACGAGTTAGCAACCAAGCTTGGCGCAACCGATTTAATTAATCCAAAAGACTTCGACAAGCCAATTCAAGACGTAATTGTTGAAATGACCGATGGCGGCGTTGACTACTCGTTTGAATGTATTGGTAATGTTGATGTTATGCGCTCAGCACTTGAGTGTTGTCATAAAGGTTGGGGTGAGTCGGTAATTATTGGTGTAGCAGGCGCTGGCCAAGAAATTGCTACTCGTCCATTCCAATTAGTTACTGGGCGTGTATGGCGTGGTAGCGCATTTGGTGGTGTTAAAGGCCGCTCACAACTACCTGAAATTGTAGAACGTTACATGGCTGGCGAGTTTGCACTAAATGACTTTATTACCCACACAATGGGCCTTGAAGACATTAATGATGCATTTGATTTAATGCACGAAGGCAAAAGCATTCGTACCGTTATTCATTACTAAGCAATAAACCAATCGCTTGTATTCACGGTGTGGATATAAGCGGCTTTTGAGGATTATCATGTTAGAAAATATCTCAAGTGTAAAAGTATCCGGTGGCTGGCATAAACAATATACGCACAGCGCTGTAAGCACTCATTGTACTATGCGTTTTGCCGTTTTTTTGCCGCCCGGCGCTAGTGAAAGTAATAAAGTACCGGTACTTTATTGGCTTTCAGGTTTAACCTGCACCGACGAAAACTTTATGCAAAAAGCAGGCGCATTCAAAAAAGCAGCTGAGCTAGGTATTGCTATTGTGGCACCCGACACTAGCCCTCGTGGGGATAATGTTCCTAACGAAGACAGCTACGATTTTGCTCAAGGCGCTGGGTTTTATGTTAACGCGACACAAGCCCCTTACAACACTCACTTTAATATGTACGACTACGTAGTGAATGAATTACCCGCGCTTATAGAGCAGCACTTTCCAGTGACTAGCACAAAAGCAATTAGTGGTCATTCAATGGGCGGCCACGGTGCGTTGATGATCGCCCTTAAAAACCCACAGGATTATGTTAGTGCCTCGGCGTTTAGCCCTATAGTAAACCCTATTAATTGCCCATGGGGCGTTAAAGCGTTTACGGGTTATTTAGGAGCCGATAAAACAACATGGGCACAATACGACAGCTGCAAATTAATGGCTAAAGCTGAGCAAAGTAACTACTTGCCAATGTTAGTGAGCCAAGGCGATGCCGATAACTTTTTAGACGAGCAATTAAAACCGCAAAATTTAGTGGCTGTTGCAAAACAAAAAGACTACCCACTGACCCTAGAAATGCAAACCGGGTACGATCATAGTTACTTTTTTATCAGTAGCTTTATTGATCAGCACTTGGTATTTCATCATCAGTATTTGTCTGCATAACAATATTATTGTTTGTAGTAATAATGTGTAGAGAACCCTCTACACATTATTTTAAACTATTAAAAAAACGTCCTTACTTGCATCAGTATTCACTCGCCTTTTATTACCCTGCTTGCTGTGGCTCTACCCATAAGCTTATTTAGAGCATGCTGACCTTGTAAAATAAAATCAAATTTTAAATTTTAAATTGTAACGGTGTTAAACAAAGCACATTACTCATGCACTTCCTTTTTTATAAACTCCTTAACAAAACCAATTAATTGCAGTAAATATATAATCAAAAAAGGGAATGCACCTACAATCGCAACGCTGTGATTTAAAGGCTCGTTATTTTCAACTAATAATACGCAAGCATACAATCCCAACGCAAACGACCAGGCGTATAACCAAAACGGCAGAATCATCAGAGGTTGCTAACGCGCAGTAATAACGCGTTTTTTTCAAGTTTAGTGGCTGTATTTATTGTTTTTTTTAAAAGGCAAGTGATGTACATAATTACCTTTAATATAAGTAAAAGAATATGGATATTCAAAAGCGATATCAAACTAACTACTTAGTAAAATAGTAAAATAGTAAAATAGTAGTGTAACTATTACCAAGCCAGGCAGAATAAAAATAAAGGCAAACCTAAATTACTGAATTTAAAATATTAAATAAATGGCTTACAGATTGCTAGCTAGTTATTAAGATTAACTAAAAAGGCAAGATCATGGAAATTGATTTACAGTGGCACGAAATCGTTGATAATCTGATTCACTTAGGCATAGCTTATTTACTCGCTTTGCCAATGGCCTACGACAGAGAGCGCAGCCAAGATGGTGCGGGGCTGCGTACCTTTCCGTTAGTAGCGGTGGCATCATGTGGTTATGCGTTAATTGCGTTGTCTGTACTTGACTCCTCTGAAGCACAATCAAAAATGTTACAGGGGATCATTACCGGTATCGGCTTTATTGGCGGTGGCGCAATTTTAAAAAATAACCAATCTACCTCAGGTACTGCCACCGCGGCGAGCATTTGGAATATGGGTTTAATTGGTATTGCTGTGGCCTACAGTCGCTACGAAATAGCTATTTTACTGGCCATTATTAACTTTATAACATTACGCTATATTAAAAAGTTTAAGTAACCTCTTAATTTTATATCTTAGTGAAAACAAAAAAGGCGCTATAAAAGCGCCTTACCAAACAAGAATGTGTGCTTAAAACATGTCTTGATAGGGATTTTTTGTATTAAAAGCAATCGCTTTTTCAAAGCCAGGAAGGTGTATGCTTTGCTCATCTATAACAATGTCATTGTCGTCAATTAAGCCATCACCAAAACGATAAATTAGTTGGTATTGGCCTAAATCAGCTTGTGATTGATAGCTTTGTTGCGCTGCTTTTACAGCCACATTTTTATTAGCATAATCATTCATAACGCTTTTTCCATGGCGCTTGGCAAGCATTTGCAGTGTTATTTTTGCAGACAATACTGTAGCGGTAGCATTGTTACCACCAAAGCCTTTTGAGTTAATAAATGCAATATCCATATCACCGCAGTCATAGTGGCTGTTTCTAATATCTAGATGATCAGCGTAAACATCGTCGGCTATTTTATCTATAGTCGTAATACCAGGCATAATATTGTGGCTAAATACACCTAATGCTATAGCTAACTGATCGCCACTTGCAGGAGCAATAGTATGGCCAACATATGCTTTTGGCGCAGTTACTTTCCAGTTATCAATAGCAAAGGTTTGTGCCACTTTATGATAAATCAATGACTCGGTTACACGGTTTAATGGCGTGCTTGAACCATGGGCTAATATAAAGCTGCGCTGTTGCAGGGCTTCTTTACCTAATAAGCTACTTGCCAGTGCCGCCGATTTTGCCATAGTAATGTAGTTACCCGGCCCTGGTGAAGTAATTGACTTTTTAATCCCGTCGGCATTTACAAATACATCTGGCACACACCCCATAATGTCAGCGCCTAACTCTAGTGCTAGAGCATCATCCATTAAAATAGCCACTTGCGCGCCTTCACCTAGCGTAAAGCCACAGTTTTCGCCAAACGGACGGCTACTTTTACGATAGTCGGGCTCATCTGTATTACTTAAGTTATCTAAACGGCGCAAACCTTCAACGTTTGCCAGTGCGCTCATGTTACCAAAGCCTTCTATAACCTCTGGCGTAATAGCACATTCAACACTGGCTACCACAGCAACGCGAGTACGCCCTGCTTGTATATCGTTAACCGCTGCACGTAAGTTATATAAAAACGTAGCACATGCGCCCGAAGTTGAAAACGTAGTACCTACGTTGCCCGTTACATACGCATTAATAAAGTCGGTCGACATAGTATTTAAACCCAGCGCTAATTGCTTAGTGCTTACGCGGTCGCCTTGCTGGCGAGCTTTAACTAAGCCACCTAAACCTGTGTCATCCATTTGGCCAATAACAGACGCCGAATAAGTACCAATTTTGTCTGGCTCTACGCTATTCATTATATGTTGCCAATCAAGCCCGGTTGATTTTATTGCATCGGTAGCAGCAAAAATAGTTGCTTGCAAACCACGTGGCTGATAGCGGCTGTTATACATTACAGACGGATCAAACCCAGTAGGAAACTGCCCTGCCGATTTAATCGGGTTGTCGCGAGTTGAAGCGTGTTTAACATCTATATCTGCGGCAATAGTAACTTTAACTTTTTTACCTTCGAGCTGCTCTACCTGCCAACTTGCAGGTACCGGTTGTGGTAAATCGCGAGCACGGGTTTCAAACACAATCGCATTCTCATCCGAGTTGCTTAGCGTCATTTTTTGCTGCCATGGGGTAGCGTCTGGATCAAAATGTTCGTTTTCGATTTTACGAATAAGCGTACCGGCAATTATTTGTTCACCAAAACGTGCTTCTATGTCGCTTTGCTCAACATTGTTACCTTGAGTGTCTTGTAGTTGATTATCAACAACACTAACTAAATTCATCAAGGTGGCGAGGCCTAAAAACGTTTCTTGACGATCTTGTGCACTTAAACTGTCTAACACAATACGGCGGTAACCTTGGTGAAAAGAAGTACGGCCAGCGGCATTAATGCCTCCCATGCCTACAATTACGGGTAATGCGGTCATAATTTACCTTTAAAAAACGTGTTATAAGAATATGACACTAGTTTAAATGGATTGCGCACCATACTTTGTGCTTTAATAGCCAAATATTAAGCATAAAAGGCCAACCCTAACTGGTCGGAGCATCTATATGACTGATAAACAGAGTAACCCCCCATTAAATATAGCTATTGCTGTTTACCAACACTTATTAATAACGAGTTTAACCCTCCCTATAGAAATGTTGAGAGCGGGCGAAGCCTTTGCAAAAGGCCATATTAATAAAAAAAACTTTAGGCCACTCGCTATTCATTTAGTTGCTAAAAACCTTGAACCAATAAGTAATCGTACCGGCTTGGCAATCCTTCCCGATTGCGCCACCAGCAATACCCCAAATTGCGATTTAGTAATAGTGCCCGGTATTTGGCGAAACCCGCGCCCAGTTGTACGCACTAATCAAAATATAGTTACTTGGCTGGGGCAAAGTTTTACAAATGGCAGCCATATTATAGGTGTAGGCACTGGCAACTGTTTACTAGCAGAGGCCGGGTTACTTGACGGGCACCCAGCAACCACCCATTGGCATTACGCTAAACAATTTAGTCACGACTACCCCAAGGTACTGTTAAAGCCTGACTTTTTTATTACTCAATCCGAGCGACTCTATACCGTAGCCAGCCTAAACGCCCTAGCCGATGTAATAGTGCATATTATTAGCCAGTATTATGGCAAAGCTGCAGCGCAGCATGTTGAGCGCAATTTTTCCCACGAAATACGCAAACCCTACGAAGATCAGCGCTATCTTGAAGGTGCGGTTGATCGCCATCCCGATGAGTTAATTGCCCAAATTCAATTTTGGTTAAAAACCAACTTAGCAACAGAGCTTAATTTACAGGATGTAGCCGCACAGTTTAATTTAAGCTATCGCTCTTTTACGCGGCGCTTTAAAGCAGCTACCAACCAAAGCCCTATTGAGTATTGGCAACAGTTACGAGTAGAAGGTGCTAAAGAGTTACTCGCTTCGTCAAATTTATCAATTCAGGAAGTAGCGTTAGAAGTAGGCTATAACGATCAAGGTCATTTAACGCGAATATTTAGAAAAATATTGAACCAAACACCCAGTGAGTATCGTAAAGTAGTGAGAAAAAAATTGTTTGGTTAATACTTTAAAAACAAGCCAAGCTACTGTATTAATATAAACCATTAACTAAAACACAGGAAGTTGGAAATATGCATGTAAATTTTAGTGAAAATTTACTATTAGATATTGAAGCAGAGACTGATCTCAATACTAGACTAACTCGCTTGCTAGCACTTATTCGTAAACACCTTGATATGGACGTTGCTTTTATTTCTGAGTTTAAAGACTCTAAACGTATATTTAAATTAGTTGATACCAAACGCCCTAACGAGATTGTAAAAGTAGGTAATTTTGATCCCATAAACGAAACCTACTGTAATAAATTAGCCAATAATGAACTAGATAATATAATACCTGACATCAGTAAAAATAGTATAACCCGCAATATGCCGGTTACTAAAAAGCTTAATATTGGCGCTTATATTGGCGTGCCAATTACCTTATCTAACGGCGATATTTATGGCACATTTTGCTGCTATAACGAGCAAAAAGACGACACATTAAACAAGCGTGATCTGTAATGCCGATCAGTTAAGGTTAATTGATCGGTTGACCGATCTAAATGATCGTGAATAATCCGTAATTAGTTTCGCTAATTACGGATTTTTTATGGATATTCAAACAGCTCTTTCGACCACTTTCTCATCTGCCGAGGAATTTACAGCCCTTGATAACTTATCTGGCATATTAGATCCCGAATTACTTAACCAAGCTTTTGAAAAATCGGGTGTCGCCACCGTTCGTAAACGTCGTTTACCACTCGATGCTGTCGTTTGGTCTGTGATTGGTATGAGTTTATTTCGTCATGAATCTGTTTGGGATATAGCCTCTAAAATGGACATCGCCTTACCAGGTAAAGGGAAACTAGTTGCCCCTAGTGCCATGGTTCAAGCGAGACAACGCTTAGGTGAAGGTGCTGTCGAGCAGGTCTTCAAGATGATGGCGTCACGGCATTATAACCATGCCCACTTTGATACATTTTGTGGCTTAAATCTATTAGCTGTTGATGGGGTTGTCTTTCGTACACATGATACGCCAGAGAATAAAGACGTATTTGGGTGTGGCTCAACCCAGTATGGTGAAAATACTGACGTGGTTTAATGGATTCGACTACCCCAGTTAAGAGATAATCAACTTAACTGGAGATCGATAATGACAAAACGTAAAAAGTATTCCAAAGAATTTAAACTTGATGCCATCGCATTAGTTGTTGAGCAAAACTACTCTCAAGCAGAAGCCTCTAGAAATTTAGGGGTAAACCCCAACATGCTTGGTCGGTGGATAAAAGAAGCTGAAAATGATGATGGGCAGGCTTTTAGAGGGAACGGTAATTTAACCCCTGAGCAAGAAGAGATCAGAGAGCTAAAAGCGCAAGTAAAACGCCTAGAAATGGAGCGTGAAATATTAAAAAAAGCGACGGTCTTCTTTGCCAAAGAAACGAAGTGAAATATTCGTTCATAACCCAATACAAGAAGACCTGGCCTGTGGCGGTAATGTGCCGAATACTGGGTGTGAAAAGTAACAATTACTATAGTTATCAAAAGCGATACTCAACTAAATCTGAGGATCCAACACATCAAGAAATGATTGATTGGGTCAAGGACATAGCACACTTTAGTGATAATACTTACGGTGAAAGGCGTATTCAGAAAGTCTTAAATGCACTCGGTTTTCCGGTGAGCCGTCACAAGACAGCACAGTTAATGAAAGAGGCAAATGTCTGGGTGCGTTATAAAAAGAAATACAAAGTGACAACGAATAGTGACCATAACAAGCCTATTTACCCCAATATACTTGAGCAAAACTTCAACGTTGAAGCAGCTGATCAAGCCTGGGTACAAGATATCACTTATGTTTGGACTGCAGAAGGTTGGTTGTATCTGGCGGTAGTGATTGATTTATATTCGCGTAAAGTCGTTGGTTGGAGCATGGGCTCACGAATGAAAGCGCAGCTTGTCTGTGACGCACTGACTATGGCGATGTGGCAACGCCAACCCAAAGCAGGGTTAATTATCCATTCAGATCAAGGGGTTCAATATGCAAGCCACCAATATCGTAGATTGATCAAGTCAAAAGACTTCATTGGTAGCATGAGTAAGAAAGGCTGTTGCTGGGATAATGCTGTTGCAGAAAGCTTCTTCGGTAGTTTGAAGCAAGAGAGAGTGCATTGGAAAAATTACTCAACGCGTTATGAAGCTCAACAGGATGTGATGAATTACATCTGCATGTGGTACAACAGTCGTCGCTTACATTCGTACTTAAATTATCAAAGCCCAAATGACTTTGAAGAACGAACCGAAACATTAGATATGGTTTCTTAACTAGGGTGACTGAATTTAGTTGACCACGTCATACCTATCCTCAAATTCGGATGGTATGCCACATGGAGCTAACGAGTCATCAACTCATTAATTGTGCTTTTAACGGGCAGCATCAAGGGGAAATGACACTCGCTGAAGAACTCATTGAAGGCACACCGGATAATTCATTAACCTTATTTGATCGCGGTTATTATTCATTAGGGCTTTTGCATCGTTGGCATCAAGCAGGGACTGAAAGACACTGGATGATACCTGTCAGAAAAGGCTTAACGGTTGATACCATAAAGAAAATCAGTAAAAATGACCAGTTAGTGCGTCTTAAAACATCGCCCCAAGCGCGAAAAAAGTTTACTGACTTGCCAGAGTTTTTAGAAGCTCGGCTGCTTACTTACACGCATAATAATAAGCAGTATCAGATTCTTACATCAATGCTTGATGTAATGCGTTACCCATCAAAAGAAATAGCTGATTTGTACATGCATCGCTGGGAAATAGAAATAGGATATCGAGAAATAAAACAAACGATGCTGCACTCAAACTATATCCTACGCTCAAAAAGGCCGGATATGATAAGGCAAGAGTTGTGGGGGTTACTAATTGCCTACAATATTATAAGAATAGCCATGCGTGAGGCCGCAGAGTTACTGGAAGTATGGCCAAATCAACTGAGTTTTTCTCATTGTTCAAGGCATATCAACGTATTTCTGTTAACTATCCCACTGACCAGTCCGGGAAATTTACCAAAACACTATGAGCATTTATTAGAAACGCTGACGCTATTTCAGTTACCGACAAGGCGTCATGAGCGCCGCTTTCCACGATGTGTGAAAAAGAAACCATCTAAATATCCGTATAAAAAAAAGCCAGTCAGTGTTAACTGACTGGCATTAAGCGTGATCTGGCGTTTTTAAATTTAATTTCAGATCTGGCTTCGCAGCTTATTGATACGCAAATACAAGACAATGAAGCAAAACAAATTATTAAATCTAACGTACTTAATATTATAAACACAAACAATATTGAAATTTACTACCAGCCTATATATAGCTTAAACACAAATAAAGTTTCGGGTTACGAATCCTTGTCTCGCTTTTTTGTTGAGCCCTATAGAACACCTAACATTTGGTTTGATGAAGCAGCACAGTTTGGTTTAGGTGAAGCCCTAGAAATGTTGGCAATAAACAATGTTTTAGGCAATATGAGTCATTTTAATAAAGAGGTGTATGTGTCAATTAACACCTCTCCAGAGCATATACTAAGTGGTGCCGTTGCCAATGCATTAGCTGCTATTTCTGATTGCAGCAATATAGTATTGGAGGTAACCGAACACTCTCCTATTGCCAACTACAATGAAATGTTAACGGCACTCGCGCCACTGCGTAAAAAAGGCATACGCCTAGCTATAGACGATGTTGGTGCCGGGTATTCTTCTTTTCAGCATATTTTGGAGCTACAAGCAGATATTATTAAGCTTGATATTAGCCTTACCCGAAACATTAATAGCGATCGTCGTAAATATTTATTAGCTAAAGCGTTATGCGGATTTGCTAAAGACATTGGCTGTAATATTATTGCCGAAGGCATAGAAACACTAGAAGAAATAAACACCCTCCGCAAACTAAATGTCGATAAGGTTCAGGGCTATTATTTAGGCCGCCCACAAGCACTTTGCGATGCTTTAGTGCATCAAAAATTAGTATTAAGTTAGTTATAAACTTAATTATAAAAACGCCACTTTATAAGTGGCGCTCTGTTTCATTTTCACTTTTGCGATAATAGCGTTTTGAATAAATTTTAACTTTAGTGTGCACACCTTTACTTAAGCTTTTAAACTTAGCTTCAAGCACATCAACACCGTATAAAATACCGACCACCAGCACAGAGAGCTTAATAGCTGCGCCCAAGTTTTCGGTGGCTATCATTACACCAATAGACGCTAACACCCAAATGGTTGCTGCCGACGTTACTCCTACCACAGCGCCGTCTTTAGCTAGCATTACGCCTGCGCCCAAAAAGCCAATACCAGTAATTATTTGCCCCACTACGCGAGAGTGGTCAATTACATCGCCTTGTAAATTAAACGCGGTCGATAAAAATAAATAGGTACCTAAAGTAATTAACGCAGAAGTACGAATACCCACAGGTTTGCCACGTAATTGGCGCTCAATACCAATAATAGCGCCACAAAATGCCGCCGTACCAATTGCAGCCCATGAGTACGGAGCTACATCAAATAAATCAGGTAAAAACACGTAATTTCCTCGTTATTCATATATGAATAGTTTAATTTTATTTTAACAATCTTTTGATTTAGCAATAGCCACAGCTGTTCTTAAGCGTTGGCTACCAAACGCCGACATTTTACTAAAGTCGCTGCGGGCAATAGGCACATATTGGCAATCTATAGCCAATTGACTATCACTTCCTGGCTCACAAAACGGATCATGAACATACACACAGTGCTCATCTAAATGCGTAACGCACACCCAATGCGGCGATTTTTTACCATCAAACCGATAAGTGCTTATTAATAGCAACACGCTAAAATTTTGCTTCAGCCAACGCTCAATGTCTTCAAGCTCAACATCTTTATTACTAAGCGGTATTTTGGCAGCGGTTATGCCATCTACAAACTGCTGATGTACCGTTGCTAATACTACTTTTTTATTTTCACTGCGCACGCCATCTAAAAACAACGGCTCTAGGGTATTAACAATTACCTCGCTGTTAAAACCACGTTTATGTGCCGCCAGTGCTAAACCAAACGGATGGCAGCCGCCATGCCCAGAGGTCATAAAAATAGTAGTGCCTTCTCGCCATAACGACAACTCATGCGATTGAGTCAGTTCAGTGCTAGCATCTAAGCTCCCCATAGCCATTAACAACGCCGCAGGACCACAGGTAAACTCAGTAGTTTGCTGATACCACGGAGTTAACCGTGCTAACTTAAGCTCACTGGTTTTACGAATGTTTTTTTGCATGCGTAGCGCATCGCTGTGATCGTCGTAATAATCGCTATATTGACCAAACACCCGATAACCTAAGCTTTTATACAAACCAATTGCGCTGTCGTTATTTACAGCCACTTCTAAACGCAGATAAATTCGCCCACGCTCTGCGGTGGCTTTTTCAAGTGCAATAAGTAGCATTTTTGCAATGCCTTTGCCTTGCATGGTAGGTAATACAGCAAGCGAATAAAGACGCGCTAGACGAGTGCCTTTATGGCACCAAATTAGCCCATAACCGCATAACGCATTATTTTGCTCGGCAACTAATAAAATACCGTGCTTAGCACTTAGCCAGCGCTTTAAACTGCGCGGGCTAAGCTTGTCGTTACTAAAGCAAGCATTTTCAAGTGCTGTAAGCGCGGTTAAATCACTGATAAGCGCTTGGCGAATAACCACTTGCTCAGTCTGTTCATTAACCACACTCTCAACCATGGCTTTTGCCATTAACCACGCCCCCTCGCTTCAAGGCGTTGTTTAAACTCATCCATAATGATCATATAAAGCTCATCGCCTAAATAGCCGTCTTCTACTTTATGATCAATACTTGGGTTATCGTTTACTTCAAGTACATAAGCACGCCCTTGATGTTCTTTTACATCAACGCCATATAAACCCTTACCCACTGTTTTACACGCTTTTAATGCTGCATCTAATACCGCTTTTGGTAATTCAAAAGTAGGCAATGTTTCAAAGCCACCCGAAAAAAACCGCTTTGCATCGTGGTTATAAATTTGCCAATGGTTACGCGCCATTAAGTAACGACACGCGTAAATTGCACGGCCATTTAGTACCCCTACTCGCCAATCGTATTCGGTGTACATGTATTCTTGTGCAAGCACTAAAGCACTAAATTCAAATAGCTCAGTTAACTTAGCTTCCAGCTCAGCACGGTTCGTTACTTTATATACCCCTTTTGAAAACGAGCCTTCTGGCATTTTCAATACTAACGGGTAGGTAAACGCCGCTTCTAACTGCTCAAGAGTCTCGCTTGACTGATCAGCCACAACCACTGTTTTTAAACTAGGTACTTTTTGATAGTTAAACGCATCGTGTAAATACACTTTATTACAACAACGTAAAATAGACTCCGCATCGTCAATAACCACTAAACCTAAGCTTTGTGCCTTGCTAGCAAGGCGATATGTTGGGTGGTCAATTGCTGTAGTTTGACGAATAAATAACGCATCAAACTGGGCTATATTGTCTATTTCGTCAAAGCTTAATGCTTGGGCATTAATACCATGTTTAGCCGCTGCTTTAATAAACTTTGCTATTGCGTCTTTATCGCTTGGTGGCACCTTTTCATTGTGATCAACAAGTATTGCCATGTCCCAGCGAAAACGACGTCGCTCCGCAGTAATACGCCATTGCGTTTGGGTAAAGTTATTCAACTTAGCTACAAAATCGCTGTACTGTTGCTCATCTAATGACGATAACGACCCTTGTTGTAATAAGCCTTGGTTATCAACAAATAAAATAGGCGCCGGGTATTGTTTAAATACCGATTTAGCCGCTTTTGTTTGCTCATCGTTAGTGGCATTACCAAAGTATAGAGCGCCATCTATTTGGCCAACATTGTGCATAGGTGCTTGGCCGCTACGTAACGCATTTATTGTTTTTACACTTGGTAATACTTGGTGCTTACGCGCTTCAGCGAGTAGCGAGCAATAGTAACCTTTGCTCAAGTATTGGCTTGAGTCACATAAGTTAATAATGCGAGTTTTAGGTTCATCACGTTTTGGATAGTCACGTAGGTAAGTATTAAACGTAATAACATTTTCGAATGATTGAGCAAGAGTTTGCTCGTTGTTATCAACCACAATTAAGGTTTTAAACACGACTTTTCCTAGTTAAGTCTAATTATAAAAGCATGCTTAATTTTTTATAATTAAGCATTAAAAATAGAAACACCCATCGTACTAAGTGGTGCATTGCGCGTGTCACTTAATAAGATGGGTGCTTTAGTTTAGGTAATCCTAAACCACATCTGCTTTATAAGGCCTTTTTGATAAACTAACAAACGAGATATTTTTAGCGTGAAGATGAAAATTATTGATGTAGGTCGAATAAGTGGCGAAGCCACGCCATCCGACACATAATTTATGGGAACGGTAAGTGTTTATAACCTTGGCTTGGCTCTTTCGGGTGGTGAAATATTATTGTGATGCGGCTTGATTGTCGGATGGCGCTTCGCTTATCCGACCTACGTTTAAATATTCCATATGTAAGAAATTACACAATAAAACATTGCTGTAGGTCGGATAAATGGCGAAGCCACGCCATCCGACACATAATTTATGGGAACGGTAAGTGTTTATAACCTTGCCTTGGCTCTTTCGGGTGATAAAATATTATTGTGATGCGGCTTGATTGTCGGATGGCGCTTCGCTTATCCGACCTACGTTTAAATATTCCATATGTATGAAATTACACAATAAAACATTGCTGTAGGTCGGATAGATGGCGAAGCCACGCCATCCGACACATAATTTATGGTTTTTCACCACACCAATTATTCGTGTAAACACCTTGCTTAACTGCTCTGTGAAAACTTGAATAAGGCCAATCAGCAACCCTACTAACTAAGCCATGTTTCATAGGGTTAAAATGCACGTAGTTAACATGATGCCAATAATCATTATCATCCCTAATTGTATGCTCCCAAAAGCGGCGTTGCCAAACTCCCCGCTCATTTTTACGTTTTCTTGTTTGAGTTAAAAATTCTGTTTTTGGGAGTGATTTTGAAAATCGCTTTTTAATTTCACGCCAACGCCCAGAGTAATCACTATCGTTATCTGGCAAAGTTAAAACTGCATGAAGGTGATCGGGTAGCACAACCCATGCGTCAATGTAAAATGGTCTTCGTAATTTAACAAAGCGAATAGCCTCGCGTAATAAATCAATATGTTCAACTAATAACGACTTATTACGATCGAGCAAATTAACAGTAAAAAAATATGACCCTCCTTTTACATAATTCCTACGATATTGCATTTTATTCTCACTATATTATTTAAAGCGCATCAAATAAATAAAGCGTAAATTTAGGATATATACAACATTGACGTAGGTCGGATAAATGGCGAAGCCATGCCATCCGACAATAAAATGAGGGGGAATAAATACGTTTTGTGGTGCTTAAAAATGGGCTTTGCTTACAACCAATATTTTATAAAATTTCTACAATGTCATAATCGTGCTTTACATCGGCAATGGTTAAACTAATGCCATCATCAATTTGTTTATTTAATAACAGCTTACCTAGTGGTGCGCCGGGGGTTACAACGGCAATCGTTAAGCCTTTAACCTCTACGGTTAACCCACCTGCGCTTGGGCCTAAATAAAACCATTTTTGCTGCTCATTTGTATCCTCTAGGCACACTAGCGAGCCAATGGCTATTTTACTACTGGCTGGCTGATTAAATATGGGCTTAAATAACTCCATGCTTTTATAGCAATCGTTTACGCGCTGCGCTTGGCCTTGGGCTAAATAGGCGGCCTCTAACCCTAGGGTATCGTATTTGTTTTCTGCTATGTTTTCTTCGTGCGTGGCGGTGTCGTGCGCTGTTTTAGCGGCCACTTTTGCGGTGGTAAGCTGCGCCTCTAGGGCAAACTTAAGGTGTTCAATAACGTGGGCTTTGTTCATGGGGTTTACACACATACAGTAAAATATTGCGAGCAGTTTAACATTGCTACGGGGGCTAAACACAATAGTTTGGCCCCTAAGCTTTGTTTATTTGTATGCTTTGAGCCTTTATGGCATATCCATGAGCGCTTGGCTTTGGCTATCTATTTTCACTTCGTAGTTTTTAGCACTTAACCCCATTAGCTCGGGCAAGGTGGCGGCAATACAAACAGATGAAAACGTACCCACAACAATGCCACTAAATAACGCAATAGCAAAGCCTTGCAGCGGTGTTCCAGCTAATAGCCACACACTTGCTACTGTGGCTAAAGTGGTACCTGAGGTAATTAAGGTACGCGTTAGGGTGCTTTTAATCGCACTATTTATAATGCTGGATACGCTCATACTGGCATTTAATTTAACTCTTAATAGCTCACGCACCCTGTCGCCAACAATTATAGAGTCATTAAGTGAGTAGCCTATAATTGCTAATAAACTGGCTAATACGGTTAAGTTAAATTCAAGCTGTAATAGCGAAAACAAACCCAGCACCAATATTAAGTCGTGTGTTAAAGCAACTACCGAGCCAAGGGCTAAACGCCATTCAAACCTTATCGCTAAATACAGCATTACTGCAACCATAGCTGCTAGAAGTGCCAAACAGCCTTGTTCAAATAGCTCATCGCCCACTTGCGAGCCAATATAGGCCGATGACAATACCGTGGCATTTATGTCGGTGCTTTGTGTTACCGCACTTTGCCAATCGTTGCTACTATTACTCGCAGATTGATTAATAGCTGGCGCTTCTCTTAATTGAAAGTGGTTATTCCCTTGCGCTGTTAGTTCAAACTCACCGTTGTGGTTTTTAGCTATAAAAGTTTTAAGCTGCTTTAGCTCAATACTTTGGCTAGTCGTAAATTCTGTTAAGTAACCACCGGTAAAATCTAGGCCAAAGTTAAGCCCTTTTTGCGCTAAGGTTACTACCGATAGCAATACTAATACTGTACTTAAAACCAAGCCCATAAAACGCATGCGTGTGCCGGTTTCGCCTTTTAAAAAATAATTAAGCATCTGTACTTACTCCGCTTTTTTTACCCAATTTTAAATACAAACTTTGGCTCAACACTTTCGATACATACACGCCTGTAAACATACTGGTTACTAAACCCAGCGCCAAAGTAATTGCAAAGCCTTTCACTGGCCCATAACCTATACCGTATAAAATAAGTGCAGTGATCATAGTGGTAATATTGGCATCAAAAATAGTGCTAAATGCTTGCTTATACCCTTGCTCAATAGCTTGATAAGGCGCGCGGCCTTTACGGCGCTCTTCTTTTATACGTTCGAATATAATGACGTTGGTATCTACTGCCATACCTATGGTTAGCACCAATCCGGCAATGCCGGGAAGCGTAAGCACTACCCCAGGCAATAACGACATTAAACCCACTAAAGAGGTTAAATTTAAAATAAGTGCTACGTTGGCAATTAACCCTAAACGTCTGTACCACATAGCCATAAATGCCAAAGTAATACCCATACCTAACATTAGGGCGGCTAAGCCGTTACTTATATTTTCGCTGCCTAAGCTTGGCCCTATGGTTTGTTCGTGCACTATAGTAACCGGCGCACTTAACGAGCCTGCACGTAACAATAGCGCTAAGTCGGCCGCGGCTTGTGGGCTTTGCATATTGGTTATGCTAAAACGCGAACTTAAGTGCTGAGCAATATTGGCTACATTAATAACCTCACTCTTTTTAACTACCTCTCCTTTAGCATTTTGCGAATACTCTGAGTAAACCGTCGCCATAGGTTTACCTATATTAGCTTTAGAAAATGCCGACATAGCATCGCCGCCTTGGCTATCAAGGCTTAACTGCACTAGCGGTTTGCTCCAATCGTCGCGCCAAGCATGAGCGTTATTAATATGCTCACCGGTAAAAATTGGCACAGGGTCGAGTTTTATAGTACCGCCCGTCTGTAAATTAAAGGTTTGCCCACCCACAGCTTTTAATTGATAAAACCCCAGGGATGCCGTTGCGCCAATAATGCGTTTCGCCTCGGTAGGATCTTGCACTCCAGGTAGTTCAATACGAATGCGCTGCTTACCTTGGCGTTGTGTTACCGCTTCGGTTATGCCCAGCTCTTCAATACGCGAACGTAGAGTTGTGAGGGTTTGGCTCATAACTTCTTTGTTAAACGCGCTTCGCCCTTGCTCTGAGTAACTAAATTGCGCCGTTTTAACTGTGCCATTATTATTTGTTACTACTGCTAAGTTAGCAAAGCGGCTTTGCAGCTCTTTAATAACAGGGGTTAATTTATCACCAGCATTAGGTAGAGCATTTATTACAAACCCAGTTTGAGTTTGCAGCGCTTTTACTCCATGTGCCTTTTGCTTAATTATGATTGATTTAGCTTGCTGATACGCACTCACTAATTGCTCATCAATTGCTTTGTCTAAATCTACATCGAGTACAAATAGCACCCCACCGTTTAAATCTAGACCTAACTTTATTGGCGAAAGTCCAAAGCTTTGTAGCCAGCTTGGACTGGTAGCGCGCTCAACAATTTTGGTCTGAGTATTTGCATATTGCGCTTTTATAGCCGCTTGTGCCTGGGCACTTTTTGTTGGCTCGTTAAGTAGCACATTTATTGTTGCTTGCGACTCATACGCTTGCGCCGCATTTAAGCCTTGCTCATTTAAAAATGTAACTAAGGTATTAGTGCTCGGGGGTGTTTGCATTTTGCTGTGTGGGGCTGCACTAATATACAACCATGACTGGTTTGGATATAAATTAGGTAACGCACTCATTGCCAGTAGCAGTAATACCACCAGCATAGCAAAGGTGCTTAATTTAAATTTAGCCATAAACGGCTTTTTATTATTTTTAAAACTCAACATTGTTATTCCTTACTATCAGCAACTAGCTGATAAGCGCTTAAAAAAGCACAATTAATCTGCAAGCTAAAACTTTAAAAGTTAAAACCTATTAATTATTAAATAAGGAAATTAAGCGTGATGGGTGTTGGTAGCGCTGTAAAGTAAGTTAGCTTCTTTCCAGCCACTAATACGAGACTTTTTACTATTAGAAACAACTGTATACCAAGGTAGTGCCGTGCTTATAGCTTTAGGTTGTAAATAAAACTGCCTTGCTAGCGTATGAATAAAAAATTCATAAATAACGTCGTATTCAGGCTCTGTTTGCGCACTAAATAAAAACAACGATGAATTACTGGCAGTTAGCCTAGGTTGCAGTGCATCAAACGCTGTTTTATTAGGCTTAGTTTGTTGTTTAGCATGCAATACTTTAACTAATATGGAGGGGTGACTTATATCTAATGAAACATTACCTAATGAAGTAGCACCTAATGAAGTAGCATCTAATGAAGTAGTATCTAATGAAGTAGTATCTAATGAAGTAGCATCTAGTGAGAAAGGAGCTGCTGAAAAAGCAGCAGATATTAAAGTAGAATTTGCAGTGTTTAAACCATGTTTAACTGGCGCGGCTTCGCTACATGCACTAAAAAGTGCAGTAATAAGCAAAAATGCAGTTAAAAACAAACGAAATTTAAACATCAATTTTCAAACTTTAATTAAGGATTACTAGTATATAAGGGCAGCTATTTAAAATACAATAGTCTAATTAAGTATTTAGCTTGATGAAAAATTAAATCCACAGCAATTTATACCCATTATAAAAACCGAGATCATTCATGCGCTCTAAACAAAGCTCAGTAAAACGCCCCGACGCAATGAACCTGCGCCAAAGTATAAAAACACTTTGGCCTTATATCACACAATTTAAAGGGCGAGTTTTTATTGCAGCTATGGCACTGGTAGGCGCTAAAGGTGCTACTTTACTTATGCCGTGGGCACTAAAAGAAATTATTGATAGCGTTGATAAATCTATTCACCCAGTGCTTTTTATTCCTACCCTACTGCTTATTATGTACGGTGCACTGCGCTTTGCCAGCGTATTTTTAGGTGAAATACGCGATGCGGTTTTTTCGCGAGTTACCGAACACGCCATGCGCGACATAGGCCTAAAGGTGTTTAAGCATTTGCATTCGCTTGAACTGGCTTTTCATTTAGATCGACAAACCGGTGGCATAAGTCGCGATATAGAGCGTGGCACCAGCGGTTTGAGCTTTTTAATGCGATTTTTAATGTTTAACATTGTGCCTACTCTATTTGAAATTCTTACCGTTGCATTAATTTTTGGCACTTTGTTTTCTATCTGGTTTGCGCTTATAACCCTACTTGCAGTTGCCATATATATTACCTTTACAGTAACCGTAACCCAGTGGCGCAATCGCTTTATTCGCGAAGCTAACACCGCCGACAACTTAAGTAATACCCGCGCTATCGACAGCTTACTAAACTACGAAACAGTAAAATACTTTAACAATGAAGAGTTTGAAGCCAGCACCTACGACACCTTTTTAGCGCGCTGGGAAAAAGCCCGATTAAAAAACCGCATGTCGTTATTGGCACTAAACTCTGGGCAAGCGTTAATTATAGCCAGCGCCATTACCGCACTTATGTGGTTAGGCTCAAGCGAAGTAGTAACCGGTACACTTAGCATTGGTGAACTCGTAATGATAAACGCGTATATGATCCAACTGTTTTTACCGCTTAACTTTTTAGGCTTTGTATATCGCGAAATAAGACGCGCCCTTACCGACCTTGAAAACATGCTTGGGCTGCTCAACAAAAAACCACACATTGCCGACACTCCTGCATCACAACTACTAACACTCACTAAAGGTGAGGTTAGCTTTAACAATGTAAGCTTTAGTTACGATGCTAACCGCCCTATTCTTAACAATGTTAGTTTTAGCGTAAAACCCGGCACTAAGGTAGCAATAGTCGGTGCAAGTGGCGCAGGAAAAAGCTCATTAGCTAGGCTCTTGTATCGTTTTTATGAAGTGTCATCAGGTAGTATCACTATAGATAAGCAACCTATAAACACCGTAACTTTGCACAGTTTACGCCAAGCTATAGCCATAGTGCCGCAAGATACCGTGCTATTTAATACTTCAATACGCGAAAACATTGCTTATGGCAGGCCAACAGCCAGCGAGGCCGAAATAGATCAAGCCATTGCTATGGCGCATTTAACAGCGTTTATAAACAGCCTTGATAAAGGCGATAAAACCTTAGTAGGCGAGCGCGGTTTAAAAGTGTCGGGCGGCGAAAAACAACGCATAGCCATTGCCCGCGCAATCTTAAAAAAATCGCCTATTTTAATTTTTGACGAAGCCACCTCAGCCCTCGACTCCCATGCCGAGCAAGCTATTTTAACGGCTATGCGCGCTGTCACACAAAACCATACCAGCATAGTGATTGCCCATCGCTTATCAACCATAATAGATGCCGATAATATTTTAGTATTGCATAAAGGCGAGCTTCTTGAGCAAGGCACACATTCTGAGTTACTAGCCCTTAACGGCCAATATGCGCAAATGTGGCAATTGCAGCAAGAACAAGCAAAAAACACATAAATACCATTAATATTGCTCGTATAAAGGCTTTATTTGCTATTTTATCGACCTCTAGGGTGATTCACCTCAAAAGGTTTGTTTAGCAGCCTCTTATAAATAACAATTACTAAAATAACCTGAACCTAGGTTAAGATAATATTTACAATAATAAAAAATATTAATTAAACAGAGTGAAAGCTCAGGGGAACACAATGAAAAAGAGTTTAATTGCAGCTGCATTAGCTGCCACATTTATTACCGGCTGTTCAGAGCCACAAACATCAAAAACGCAAGTACAACCAGCACCTACTGCACCAATAGCCGCAACAACAGAAAAAGCAGAGTTGGGTAGTTTTGGTGTTGATTTAGCTGCACGTAACGAAGCGGTTAAACCAGGCGACGATTTTTTTATGTACGCCAGTGGCACTTGGTATGACAATTACAGCATGCCTGCTGATAAAACCCGCTATGGTGCATTTTCGGCATTGGCCGAGCGCAGCGAAGACCGCGTTAAAGTAATTATTGAAGAAATTGCCGCGCGTAAAGACTTAAATGCCGATGAAAAACTAGTAGCCGACTTTTACAACGCCTACATGGACACCAAAGCACTTAATAAGCTAGGCATAACACCAATTAAGCCGCTTTTAACGCAAATAAGTGAAATATCATCAACCGACGACTTAGCCAAAATGTTTGGTCAGTCTTGGTTAACCGGTGTTAAAGCCCCGCTTGGTGGTGGCATGTGGTTTAACCGCTTAGATCCTAATAAATACGAAATGTCGTTAGGGGCTGGCGGTTTAGGCTTACCCGATCGTTCATACTATCTTGAAGACTCAGAACGTTTTGTTAATACGCGTAGCGCCTATGTTGCTCATATTGCCGACATGCTTAAATTTGCCGATGCAGATAACGCCAATGAGCGCGCACAGGCAATTTTAGAGCTAGAAACCAAAATTGCACAAGGCCATTGGCCACGCGAAAAGCGCCGTAACCGCGACCTTACATTAAATCAAATTAAACGCGACGAGCTAAGCACTGCCTACCCTGACTTTAACTGGGATGCATATTTTGCTCAAACAGGCTACAAAGTACCGCAGTTAAATGTATCGCAACCCGAGCCAATAAAAGCCATGATTGAATTAATCAATCAAGAAGACTTAGCGGTATGGAAAGATTATTTAACCTACCACGCAATAAGTGGTAACGCTAACTTGCTCTCTGAAGATATTTTTAATACTAATTTTGCATTTTTTGGTAAAGAGTTAAATGGTCAGCAAGAGCCGCGTCCGCGTTGGAAACGTGCTATAGATGAAATGTCGAGCACCAATTCACTTGGTTTTGCTATTGGTAAAATATACGTAGCACGTTATTTTCCTGAGTCGTCAAAACAACAAATGTCTGAACTGGTCGAAAACTTGCGTACCGCATTAGGTGAGCGTATTGATAACCTAGAGTGGATGGGCGCAGAAACCAAAGTAAATGCGCGCGCTAAACTAGCTGCATTTGTACCAAAAATTGGTTACCCAGATGTATGGCAGTCGTACGAAGGTTTAACTATTAGTAATAACGACTTAATCGGCAACGTAAAAAACATGCGTGAGTTTTTTCAAGCCGAAAGCGTTGCAAAAGAGCTGCAAAAAACAGATCGTAACCGTTGGGGTATGACACCACAGCGCGTTAACGCTTACTACAACAGTTCATTTAACGAAATTGTATTTCCAGCGGCAATTTTACAACCACCATTTTTCGATCCAAATGCCGACGCAGCAGTAAACTACGGCGGCATTGGCGCAGTAATTGGCCACGAAATGGGCCATGGTTTTGACGACCAAGGTTCTAAATCAGACGAAAATGGGATCCAACGTAACTGGTGGACTGATGCCGATCGCGCCGCATTTGACGCAAAAGCCGACCAGTTAGCAGCGCAGTACAATAAGTATGAGCCAATTGAAGGTAACTTTGTTAACGGGCGTAATAGCCTAGGTGAAAATATTGGTGATGTGGGTGGTTTAGCCATGGCTTATCATGCCTACAAACTGAGCTTAAACGGTAAAGAAGCACCGGTTATTGACGGTGTTACTGGCGATCAGCGTTTCTTTCTTGCTTGGGCACAAGTATGGAAAGAAAAACGCACCGAGCAAAGCATGTTAAATCAGCTACGCGGTGGCACGCATGCGCCGGGTCGCTTTAGAGCACAAGCCCCGCGTAACCACGACGCATGGTACAAAGCATTTGATGTAAAACCAGGCGATGAGCTGTATCTTCCTGAGGATCAACGCGTACGCATTTGGTAATAGAGCGCTAAATTGCAATTAAATATAACCCGCCATTGCGGGTTATATTTTTTCTGCCCAGTTATTTTTATAGCCCTTAGTATAAAACTCAACCCATCCTGTTTTTATCTGCATTAATCTATTTAATAGTTACTAGCCCTCCCCCACATTTACCTTTAAACTATGCCCCTGAAAATTATTTTAATACTTATATTTAAAGGCGAAACGCAGATGGGAAGAGCTTACCAAAACAAAAAAGATTCAATGGCTAAAACTGCGGGTGCTAAAACTAAAGTTTATTCTAAGTACGGTAAAGAAATTTATATTTGTGCTAAAAATGGCGGTACCGATCCAGACGGTAACTTATCGCTACGTCGTTTAATTGAGCGCGCTAAAAAAGACCAAGTACCGGCGCATGTTATTG
Source organism: Pseudoalteromonas sp. 19-MNA-CIBAN-0066 (assembly GCF_040308705.1). Classification (NCBI taxonomy): domain Bacteria; kingdom Pseudomonadati; phylum Pseudomonadota; class Gammaproteobacteria; order Alteromonadales; family Pseudoalteromonadaceae; genus Pseudoalteromonas; species Pseudoalteromonas sp. 19-MNA-CIBAN-0066. The sequence goes on along the minus strand of NZ_JBEONZ010000002.1, from coordinate 182,348 downwards.
ACCGCGCAATAGACAAAGCAAAAGGCGGCGGCGGTGAAGACTACGTAGCCACACGTTACGAAGGTTACGGCCCGGGTAACTGTATGATTATTGTTGATTGTTTAACCGACAACAATAAACGTACCTTTGCTGATGTACGTGTTTGCTTTACTAAAGCTAACGCTAAAATTGGTGCACAAAACTCGGTTTCGCATTTATTTGATCACCTTGCAATTTTTGTATTTGACGGTGATGACGACGAAACAGTACTTGAAGCACTAATGATGGCTGATGTAGATGTAACCGACGTAGAAGTTGAAAACGGCAAGGTAACTGTATTTGCACCACATACTGAGTACAACAATACTCGCACAGCACTTGAAGAAATGGGCGTTACTGAATTTGACGAAGATTTAATTTCGTTTGTACCACAAATAGCAGCGCCTATTGAAGGCGAAGATGTTGAGGTTATGGAGCGCTTTTTAGCTATGCTAGAAGATTGCGACGACGTACAAAACGTTTACCACAACGCAGAGTTTTAAGCGTTAATAATAAAACGTGATCAAAGGCCAACTTAGTTTGGCCTTTTTGTTTTTGTAAAATGGATTAGTTAATTTTGAATACCCTTGAACAACTACGCAGCGGTGCTTTAAGCGGTGCTCGCCACTTACAATTGGTGGAAAACCTCACTGATTTCCCAAAAGAAATTTTTACCCTTGCCGACACCCTAGAAGTACTCGACCTATCTAATAATAACCTGAGTGATTTACCCGCAGAGTTTGCCAGTTTAACCCGCCTTAAACGGGTGTTTTTATCGTTTAATCAGTTTAAGCATATTCCTGCTGTTTTAGCACAATGCCCAGCACTTGTTATGATCGCATTTAAAGGCAATCAAATTAGTGAGTTTGCCCAGCATAGCCTGCCGCTTACAACACAGTGGTTAATATTAACCGACAACCGTATTGAGCAATTACCCGCATCATTCGGCGAGCTTAAACAGCTGCGCAAACTTGCTTTAGCGGGTAACCGGTTACGCACTTTGCCAAGCAGTATGCAGCAGTGTACAAACTTAGAATTAGTGCGCTTATCTGCCAATAACTTAACGCACCTAGATAACTGGTTATTTGAGTTACCAAAGCTTACTTGGCTGGCCTTTGCTGGTAACACCTTTAATAAAGCCCAGTGCCTAACAAAAAGTAGTTTAGAGAATAAGCCACTGAGTGATTACACATTACAGCAGGTTATTGGCCAAGGTGCCTCTGGGGTTATTCACCTTGCAAAAGCAGCAAATAAAGCGGTAGCTATTAAGCTGTTTAAAGGCGCAATTACCAGCGATGGTTATCCGCTTGATGAAGTTAATTGCTGCTTGCAGGCAAATGAACATGCCAATTTAATTAAGGTACTTGCCTATATAGAGCAAGGCAGCCAACTTGGTTTAGTAATGGAGCTAATAGATAATAGCTTTAGCAATTTAGGATTACCGCCAAGTTTACAAACGTGTACTCGCGACACCTTCGCAGATGGCTGTAATTATAGTAGCCAAGCTATTTATAAAGTTGTGCAACAAATGGCCAGTACCCTACAACATTTGCATGCAAATAAAGTAAGCCATGGCGATGTATATGCGCATAACACTATGGTAAACCAAGACGCAGATGTGTTATTTGGCGATTTTGGTGCAGCAACTAATTTAGCTATGTTGAGTGAGTATCAGCGCCAGCAAATGCAATTAATTGAAGTACGCGCGCTAGGTTGTTTAATTGATGATTTACTAAGTGTTTGCAGCGACAATAATGCAATAGCAGTTAAGCTTGCGCAACTAGCTAAGCAATGCATGACAACTGATATTTTACAGCGCCCCACACTTTCGCAGTTAAGCACACAGCTAACTACACAGTTATAAAGTAAAGCGTAGTAAATTTATAAATGGCACAAAAAAACCACGCAATGCGTGGTTTTTAACGTTATTTATATAACCTTAAACTCTAAAATTATAAAAACTTACCTAACGCTTTAACTTGATCTAACATGCGGTTTGAAAAACCCCATTCGTTATCGTACCAAGCCATAACTTTAACCAATTTACCATTCGCTCTGGTTTGTGTTGAATCAAACACACAAGACGCTGGGTTATGGTTAAAATCAATAGAAACAAGCGGCAGCTCATTATATTGTAAAATGTCTTTCATTGAGCCCGTTGACGCTTCTTTCATAATTGCATTAATTTCTTCAATGCTGGTATCGCGCTTCGCAATAAACGTAAAATCAACCAAAGATACGTTAATTGTAGGCACACGTACCGACATACCATCTAACTTGCCTGCAAGTTCAGGTAGCACTAAACCAACAGCTGCAGCTGCGCCAGTTTTAGTTGGGATCATCGACTGCGTTGCACTGCGTGCACGGTATAGATCAGGATGATATACATCTGATAAGTTTTGATCGTTGGTATATGCATGAATAGTGGTCATGCTGCCTTGATCAATGCCTACCGTGTCGTTAATTGCTTTAGCAATCGGTGCTAAACAGTTAGTAGTACACGAAGCGTTTGAAATAATTTGGCTTTGTGCATTAAGTACTTCGCTGTTAACGCCATGCACTACGGTTGCATCCATATCTTTGCCCGGTGCCGAAACAATTACTTTTTTAGCGCCAGCAGTAATATGCTTAGCGGCTGCTTCGCGCGTAGTAAACAAACCGGTACACTCTAAAACAATATCAACATTTAACGCTTTCCACGGTAAATTTGCTGGGTCGCGCTCTTGCGTTAAAGTAATAACATCGTCGCCAATTAGCATAGTGTTATCGGCTAGCGTTACTTTATGAGCAAATTGTCCGTGTACTGAGTCAAATTGCGTAAGATGAGCATTAACATTAGCTGGGGCTAAATCGTTAATTGCAACAATTTTAATCTCATTATTTTGTGCCGACTCGTAAAGTGCACGCAATACATTGCGACCTATACGGCCATAGCCATTAATTGCTACGTTAATCATTTTTGACTCCTATTTACTTCACAAGCTTGTCGAGCAAGCGCTTCAATAGCTTGCCAGTCTTTATTTTCAATTAGTTGTTTATCTAACATCCAGGTACCACCCACACAAATAACATTATTTAGTGCTAAGTAGTTAGGTGCAGTAGCGAGCGTTATGCCGCCCGTTGGGCAAAAAGTAATATCGGGTAATGGCCCACCGATTGATTTAAGCATGGCGGTTCCGCCTGCGGCTTCTGCCGGAAAAAACTTTAAATACTTAAAACCGTGCGACGCTAGTTTCATAACTTCGCTTGGCGTAGCAGCGCCTGGTAAAAACGGGATATCGCTCGTTTTTATCAGTTCAAGTAGCTCGTCACTAACCCCTGGGCTTACCATAAAGTCAGCGCCTGCAGCTACCGAAGCATCAAAGCTGGCTTTATCAACTACCGTGCCTGTGCCAACATAGGCCTCAGGTACGGCTGCTTTCATTAATTTTACTGCTTCTGCCGCAATGGGCGTGCGCAAAGTGATTTCCAGCGCTTTTAAGCCACCGTTATATAAGGCTCTAGCAAGTGGTGCTGCATCTTCTAATTTTTCGATTACCACTACTGGCACAACTGGCGCCGATGCTAATATTTTTTCAATACTCATTACGTGTTCCTCATTACCCACAATGGCTGATTATTCTTCAATTCCGAAAGCACTCGCACCTAAATCGGCGCTGCTTACGATATTTCTAAATCCGGTAAATAACTCTCGGCCTGTGCCAAAGGTTAAGCTTGGTAGGCTTAATTGCAGTTCACGTTTAGCAAGCTCTTCATCGCTAACATGTACTTTTAATATGCCGTTTGGTGCATCTAAAGTAACTAAATCACCTTCATGAATTTTAGCAATTATGCCGCCTTCAACTGCTTCTGGCGCTAAGTGAATCGCCGCAGGTACTTTACCCGACGCGCCCGACATACGACCGTCAGTTACAATAGCTACTTTAAAGCCTTGATCTTGTAGCGTTGCCATTACAGGTGTTAATTTATGTAGCTCTGGCATACCTTTAGCTTTAGGGCCTTGCTCTTTTAGCACTGCAATAAAGTCTTGGTTTAATTCGCCGCGGCTATAAGCATCTTGTAACTCACCTTGCGAGCTAAATACTTTAGCTGGGGCGGTAACTACTTGATGTTCAATTGCTACTGCCGATACTTTAATAACCGCTTTGCCTAAGTTACCCGTAAGCAGTTGTAAACCACCTTGCTTACTAAACGGATTACTCACTGGGCGAAGTACATCTTCATCGTGTGAGTTATCAGGGCAAGCTACCCATTTAATTTTGCTTGGGCCGGTTGCATCACTCATTATTAAGCTGTTGTCTTGATCAAGACGCGGCTCGGTCATATAGGGTGCTAAACCATCGCCTAGCATAGTTTTAACGTCGGTATGTAAGTAGCCTGCGCTGGCAAGTTCACGCATTAAAAAGCCCATACCACCGGCTGCTTGAAAATGATTTACATCAGCAGAGCCATTAGGGTAAATGCGCGTTAATAGTGGAACCTCAGCTGATAAATCAGACATATCTTTCCACGTTATTTGAATACCTGCCGCTTTGGCAATAGCCACAAGGTGAATGGCGTGGTTAGTAGAGCCACCGGTAGATAGCAAACCAACTAAACCATTTACTATAGTTTTTTCGCTGATCACATCTGCTAAACACGGGCTGTCTTTATCGTCGGTTAATTGCTTAAGCATGGTTTCTACCGCATTACCGGTTAAACCATCGCGAAGCTCTGTGTATGGGTTAATAAACGAGCTACCAGGAAGGTGTAAGCCCATTATTTCCATTAACATTTGATTTGAGTTAGCAGTACCGTAAAAAGTACAGGTACCAGCACTGTGGTAAGACGCGCTTTCGGCTTCTAGCAAGTCTTCGCGGCTTACTAAGCCTTGCGCAAACTTTTGACGAATACGGGCTTTTTCCTTATTTGGAATACCTGACTGCATTGGTCCTGCCGGTAAAAAGAACACCGGTAAATGGCCAAACGACAGTGCACCAATTAATAACCCTGGGACTATTTTGTCGCATACGCCTAAACAAAAAACGCCATCAAACACATCATGCGATAACGATATTGCCGTAGACATAGCAATTACATCGCGTGAAAAAAGTGACAATTCCATGCCGTCACGCCCTTGCGTAACGCCATCACACATTGCTGGTACGCCGCCTGCCACTTGAGCTGTAGCGTCGTATTTAGTAGCAATGCTTTTAATTAAATCTGGGTAATCTTTATAAGGCACATGTGCCGAAAGCATATCGTTATATGAGTTGATAATTGCAAGGTTTGGTTGCTCATCGGCTTTTAAACGCGCTTTGTCATCGGTGCTACACGCAGCCATAACGTGGGCAATATTACCGCAGCCTAATCCAGCACGAACTCTTGTTTGTTTTTTTGCGTGCGAAATGCGATCTAAATAAGCTTGGCGGGTTGCTTTACTGCGCGTAATGATACGTTCGGTGACTTCTTGAATTCGTGGATGCAACATAATTAAACTCAGCTCTATTCGTTAGAGGATAAAGGCTCAGTGGCAATTAAAGACTCCACGTAATTAATTGCACTGAGCATCTTTGGCTTACCCGTTCAAAGGTACCTTATCAGAGGGCCTCTCACAACCACCCTGACACCGGTGTCACTGTATTAACGCACGACCATGACACCGGTGTCAACCCTGTCTAATAAAAATAGTGACTTTTTTTAACATAGCCAACTATTTTTTATAAATAGACATTTAATAATGTTGTATAGCATCGTTGTATTTAACGACAGCCAACAAAAAGCCCGAATATGCTTTGTGCACATTCGGGCTACTGTAAATATTCGTTTTAAGTTGAGTTTATTTAACCTGCGCTGTCGACTCGCGAGTAATTAAACGCGCCTCTAGGGTCACCTGATACGCAACCTCTTGTGGCTGAATAATATGAGCAATAAGCTGAGTAACCGCCTGTTTGGTCATTTCTTCAACTGGCTGCGCTATGGTAGTTAACCCAGGCCAAATATGGCGTGCTATAGGGGCGTTATCAAAGCCAGCAATTGAAATATCATCGGGCACACGTAAACTGCGTTGAGTTGCTAATTTAAGTACGGCGGCTGCCATGTAATCGTTTGAAGCAAATACTGCGGTTGGCCGTGGCGATAAATCTAAAATACTACGGGCACTGTCTACCCCTGAATGATAACTAAAGTTACCCTCTTCTACTAAACGCTCTTCAAATTCAATGCCATGGCTTGCTAACGCCCGTCGGTAACCTTTAAAACGCTGTTCAGTGGCACTGTGATCGGGATGACCTTTAATAAAAGCAATTGATTTATGACCCAGTGTAATTAAATGCTCGGTTATTTCAAATGCCCCTTGCTCGTCATTGCTGCGCACCGAAATCGAATCATCTTCAAGTACTGCAGAGGCAACGCGTGCATAAGGTATTTTTTTCGATTTTAAAAAATCAACTAGTTCAGCAAAGTCCGAAAAAGGCGGCGTTAATACAATGCCATCTAAGCGTGATGACTGCAGTAACTGATCAATATTATTGATTAGTGCTTCACCGCGCAGCTCACAAGGATGAATTAATAAATTGTAATTGTTTTCTTGGCAGGCAGCCAATGCGCCTGTTTGCACGCGGGTAATATAACTTTTACTTGGATTATCGTAAATACAACCAATAATAAAACTGCGATTTTGAGCAAGACCACGGGCAATAGGATTAGGCGTATAATCAAGCTCTTTAAATACTTTAAGTACCTTTTCGCGGGTAGCTGCACTTACATTTGGCTCGTTATTTAACACCCGAGAGACTGTTTTTTTAGAAACCCCCGCATAACTCGCTACACTATTTATGGTGACTTTTTTCATCTATTTACTTCCAAATACCAGCAGCATTATTCCTGCTTACTATTATGCAAACACGCCGCAGCGCCAATCAAAGGTATATTATCTTGGGTTACTAGCGTAACAGGAACTTGCCCGTTATATTGCGACATAATACCTTTTTGTGAAAAACGTTCAACAAAACGACTCTCTAACAAGCGCGATTGCATGCGTGGCAATATACCACCGCCAATAAATAAACCGCCCAACGCACCATAAGCTAATGCTAAATCGCCTGCGGCACTGCCAAGCCAGTCACAAAACTGGTTTAGAGTTGCATCGCAAACCTCACACTCGCCTGTATTGGCTAAATTACTAATTTGCGCGGCATCTAAATGCTTAGCAGTAATACCTTTAACCGCCGCCATCGCTTTATATAAATGGGCAATACCCGGGCCTGAAAAAACAGTTTCTAAAGACACATGCGGATGTTCTTTGCGTAATTCTATAAGTAACTTTGCATCTAAATCGGTAACGGCAGCCAGCGAAATATGCCCGCCTTCAGAGCTAAGCACCGCACTAGACTGCGCTGTTCTAACTAGGCAAGCTGCACCAAATCCTGTGCCTGGGCCCATAACTGCAATGTTTGAGTTTTCATCGGCTTGCCCTGCTTTAATAACCACATTTTGGTTACTATCTAAATAAGGGGCAGCGTAGGCAAATGCAGCAAAGTCGTTAATAATTTCAAGCTGCAAAAAAGAAAAAGCCTGTTTAAACTCACTAACGCTAAAATGCCAACCTAAATTAGTAAGGTGAACCTGCCCTGCTTTTATAGGGCCTGCCACTGCCAAACACGCGCGCACAGGTTTAATATGAGGCACAGTTGATAAATAATGGCGTGTTGCATTTTGTAACGAGCCAAAGTCGGCACTAGGAAAGGTATGATTATATTCTATAACAAATTCGTTTTTTGCTGCATCAAAGGCAGTAATTAGTGCAAACCGCGCATTGGTACCACCAATATCGGCAACTAAAATAGGATCAAATTGGGCAGAAGAGTGTAAGCTCATAGTGTTATCTCTTTTGTATAATACTAATCTTATTAAAAAAATGAACATTTTAACTAATTAAATAACTTACTCACTGCGTTAAAACAATTCATATAAAACAACTCTATATGATTACTTTCGCCTTGTGATTAAACCATTTTTTGGCGCTATTTTTTTTGCGTTTTAATAGTCCACTCTTTAATGCGATTAGTATAAGCGATTCATGCTTATTATTTTACAACGGGTAACCCATTGTTCTTTTTATTACTTTAGGCTATCACCCCAAAGCAGCTATCACAGTAAAAAAATGCTGCCTATAAAAATATAGGCAGCCAATACGTTTTGACAACAAAATGATAAAACGCCCTCATTATGACACCGGTGTCATGGGTAGATCAACTAAAAAAGTGCTTAATTGATAAATTAGCTTGAAATAAATCATTAATAAACGAGAATGGCTGCATTATTCTCTTTGTTATTTAAGTAGTGCTCATGAAAGGTAAAGCAACGTCATTTGATATAGCCCATTATGCTGGAGTGTCGCAATCAACTGTATCTCGTGCTTTACGTAACAGCCCCTTGGTAAACGAAGAAACCCGTAAGCGCGTTTTCGATATAGCTAAAAAACTCAACTATAAAGTAGACAAAAACGCCAGCAATTTACGCACCCAACAAAGTAGCACCTTAGCGCTATTATTGTTTGAAGATCCAACCTCTGATGAATCACAAATTAACCCGTTTTTTTTAGCCATGCTAGGCAGTATTACCCGCGCTTGTGCTAAAGAAGGTTACGATTTACTGGTGTCGTTTCAATCGGCCAGTGCCGATTGGCAAGCCGACTACGAAGATAGCCACCGCGCCGATGGTATTATTTTACTCGGTTATGGTGATTACTTAGATTATCAACCTAAATTTAACACCCTGCTTGAGCAAAACACCAAGTTTGTTTGTTGGGGTGCAACGGTCGACAATCGCCCCGATCTGACTGTGTGCTGCGACAATTATGGTGGCGGAAAACTAGCTGCAGCGCATTTAATTGCGCGCAACAGAACCGACTGCGCGTTTATAGGCGACGCATCGGATCATAGCCCTGAGTTTTTTGCCCGTTTTCAAGGTTTTAAAGATGAACTAAGCGCTAATAACGTAACCTTAAACGAACGTAAAACAGCAAATGCAATATCGACTGAAGAGTCGGGGTATCATGCCACTCGCTCACTAATAGCCAATAACATAAAATTTAATGCACTCTTTGCAGCCAGCGATTTAATAGCCATTGGTGCAATACGCGCACTCAAAGAAGCCGGTATTAGCGTACCAAAAGATGTTGCCGTAATAGGTTTCGATAACATCGCCATTGCCAGCTATACCAACCCACCTTTAACCACGGTAGAACAAAACACCACAGTAGCCGGACAAATGTTGGTAGAAAATCTATTAAAACTAATTCGAGGCGAAGCAGTACAAAGCACCCTACTCCCTCCAATATTAATTGCCCGAGGCTCAAGTTAACAGCCTGCATTACCTTGCTTTTAAATACTACCCAACAATATAAAGTGGCTCTAGGGCAATAACGGCTTAAAATTCAAAGTAACTTATTTTATTATTTGCGGCCTATTGTCCTTCATCTTTTACATCTACCCCAAAGGTTCACCCCAATTTAACAGCCTATTTACGCATGAGTTTCGTATTAGTTTTTCTTATCTGAAGTAAGCGTTTTTAGCGTGATTTCTCACTCGTTATTTTGCTATTTTATCTATACAATCACGCCTTTATTATAAGTGTAAATTTCAAGTGACTATCTCATGCTATTAAGTATTGTTTTTATTATTGGTATTACAGCAGAAGCCATGACCGGAGCGCTAAGCGCTGGCCGAATGAAAATGGACTGGTTTGGCGTTAGCTTGGTAGCCAGTGCCACCGCCATAGGTGGTGGTAGCGTTCGAGATATTTTACTAGGTAACTACCCGCTTACGTGGGTACAAAATCCAGAGTATTTATTAATTACCTGTATGGCCGGTATTATCACCACTTGGTTGGCTAAATGGGTAGTTAAGTTTAAAGGCATATTTATGCGCTTAGATGCCCTTGGCCTAGCTGCTTTTAGTATTATTGGCTGCCAAGTCGGGCTAAATATGGGTTTACACTATGGTATTTGCGTAGTTGCAGCCATAGTTACTGGCGTATTTGGTGGTTTGTTACGTGATTTAATATGTCGTCAAGCGCCATTGGTATTACACCACGAGCTGTATGCCAGTGTTTCACTTATTGTGGCGTGTTTATACCTAGCACTGCATCACTATAATATTGATGACAATATAAGTATTATTGTTAGCTTAGTTACAGGATACTTAATACGTATGGCATCGGTACGCTTTAAATGGCGCTTACCTGTGTTTAGTTTATTAGAACCCGCTAAGTAACTAATATTGCATGTTATTATGTGAAAGCTAACTTAATAATGGCACCACTATAAAGTAAGGTGATTAGCAGCCCAATTGCTAAAGTAACTTTAGCTTTCATTGTTTGCTTTGGCTTTTGCGTAAATACAAAAACAGTTCTATACAGCGTACTAGGCACTATAAGCAACATGCTAAGTAACGTAGGAAATACCCCCATAATAAAACCAAAACCGAATCCTGAATTTTCTACTTGAGAATATAAAGCTACAAACCCAAACCAGGCGATAGCTATTAAAAAGAAAACAGCTCCGAGTGAAATATAAAAAAGTGCCATTATTAAAAATCCCTTTTCACATAACGAGCCTGTAGATAAAATCGTTTTTTATTTGTTTTTATTAATAAACAAACCATAGCCGAGTTCCTATTTTGGTTCAATTTATTACGTTATTTTATGCAGAATCTAAAGTGAGAGCTAGGTATTGTTTTAATTGGTTGTTTTAATTGGTGTTTTAATTGGATTTTTTAAAGTACCCCCTCATTTTCATGAGGCTAGCTGTTGAGAGAACTGGCTTTTTATTAGTTATCCGTTTTGGGCTAAAGCGTATTATGAGCAACAAAAAGCCAAGGGCAAGCCACATAAAAGCATTATTAAATCGCTGGCATTTAAATGGATAAGGATTGTATTTAGGTGTTGTAAAAAGAATACACCCTACGATGAATCGACGTATTTAGCAGCATTAAAACGCAGAGGCTCACCACTAGTAAAATTTGCAATTAATAGCTAAATTTTACTAGTCGTCCACCTCAGGGCGTGTTGTTAGGTATACTTTAACTGCACTATTTTTTTAAGGCGCCTTTTAATCAATCTTTGTTCACAATAAAGTCCAATAAAACCGCCAACACCAAAAGAAACAATAACTAGCAACCAATATAAAGGACTGGTAAATGATTGAATACCAGAGATATAAAGATATAGGTTAAACGGGAGAATAAAGAGCAAACCTCCTAAGACTTTAATAAACTCTCTAAGAAGTTCAGTATCAGATTTCGCTTCATCAACATATGAGATAATAATTTCATTTGGGGTATCTTTCAGTTTAGGAAATACCTTTTGTAACCAATTTAAATAATTCAATTATGCACCCTTGTTTGCTTGTATACCTAACGCCGCCAGCATGCGCGGCTTTGTAGTGAACGCGAAGCCGCAGCGGAAAAGACGTCGCCGTGACTGGCCTTGTTATAAACCACCTTACTCACTTACTGCCGCCGATGCTGAACCAACATCTTTTTTAAACAGCAGTATGAATAGATAAATTACGCTAAAGATTGGAATAAGTGACAAAACAGCACCGAGTAAACCCGCAGCCGCTGGCTTTTGCATTTTACGACGAGCTACGTAATAGCATAGTGCGCCCATGATCAGCGCGAAAATGATTACAAATTGGCCGTACAAAGTAGCATTGATATTCAAATGAACTCTCCTTGTGGTTTATAACGCCCTGCTCACCGGCGAGTAAGTTGGTGCTGTTTTTGCTGTCTTTTGTTTTTAGCAAAAACCGCGACAACTGTATCGAGTCCGAGTGCAGCAGCTTGTTAGGCAATTATTCATATGACTTATCGATAACATTGTTTTCCATTCCTGGATCGATGTCCTCGTAATACCATCCATCTTCATCACTACGGGCTAAAGATGCAACAGAGTCCCATAGTTCATCAATGATTTCATTCTGATTATTTAATTGTTCGATATCAGCGTATTCGTCATATTCGTCATATTCGTCATAAGAAGGTGAAGTTAATTCGTTTTCAATCGGTATCGGCGGAGCGTCATACCCCATCGGTAAATAAACAAAAAATGTATTACCATTTACCCCAAGCTTGATTGTCGTGGTTAAACTACTTGACAATTCTTTTGCGAAAACAGCAGCCTCTTTATAAGTCTCAAAATATTTAAGCTTGTCCGATTTACCCTTAAGTTTAATTTTCATTTGTGGAACCTTACGGGTAACACAAATCGTATTTTGTGGAGCCTCATGAGTAACACAAATTTTGTCTTGATTGAGGAATGGATTGTTTTTTTGAATGCTTTTTTGAGGTTTTTCGTCGTTTTCTTTAGATATAAAAAAAACGATTAACGAAATAACCAGCGATATAAAGGCAACTTTGGGAAATGCAGCTTCAAGGCAGTATCCCTTAAAGCATGCTCCATAAGAAAATTGATTAAGGACAAAAACAATTATAAATACAGGAATAAAAATAAAAATTACTTTCATAATCCTTTCCACAACATAGTTTAACACCCTGAAAAGTTGACGCTAACATCAATAGATTGCCTAACGCCCGCAACAACGGCGGAGCGAAGCGACGTCCGGGCCCGTAGGGCCGAATTGCTTGCGATTGTTAAGGAGCATTGACCACATATCTCTGAATAATTTCACCATCATCTTCAATCTCAGATTCCAATTCTCCACCATTCGCACGAATCATCCGGGCAGAGGGCTCATTACCTTTGTGGCAATATACATGTGCTTCTTTGATCCCCAGTTCCACAGCCTTTTCTACAGACAATCTCAACAGCAGGCTTCCCAGGCCCTTTCCTCGATACGAGGGTCGTATACCAAGCCCAATGTGCCCACCTGCGTGGCGGAGCCAGTCATTAAGATAGTGACGCAAATTGGATACGCCAATCAATTCGCCATCTTCGACGAGCCAATATGTTGTTGCCGGAACGAAGCCCTCTGGAAGGCCAGTGCCATTCTTGAAGCTATCTAATTTCTCCAGTAGCTTTGAAAAGTCACTATGATCAAAGTCAAGAGGAAATGGGTAACGCACCTCATCTCCAAGCTCTTGAATATATTCTTTATAGCTTTCTTCGTATGCTGGGTTTGGAAGTATCAACTGCACCCGACTATGCTCCTTAACGCCTGCCTAAGCGGCGATTAACAATGGGTTAAAATTATTGAGCGCAGCGACAATAACCCATTGTTAATTGTCCGAGCGAGCTTGTGAGCGAATTGAGGCTCTTGTTATATTTATTATTTAGCCACTTTATTAGCTTGAACTAAATAAGACAATGCTGCAGCGTAGGTGCAAAAAAACACTATAAAAGCTAAACCTACAATAACTTGACCCAGCAAATTGTTACCAAAGCCTGACAGAAAAATAATATAAATAGACGGTGGAAATGAAATAACTGAGAAATGAGTTTTTTTTCTGAGTTAATGAATAGACCTGAAACTACAGGTACGAATTGAATAATTATTGGTATAAGCATTAAACCAACAATAAAAATATCTAACTTTAAATTACCACTCACGACAGCTTCCTAATTTGAAATAAATATAACAGCTTATTGAACACCACTATGGGGGTTTATAACACCCCAAAACGGCGTATATTACATAGCTCAATAGTTGCACCAAACAACTCCAATGTAAACAAGTGATTACGTGTGTTATAAAATTGTCTTTGTTAAAATATCCCAAAACGACTTTTAATAATGTTATAGGGCAAAATGCAAGTAAGTGCTTATATGCACAGCTTTACTTTAATGTGATCTGATGTGTGACTTTGTGAAACTTCTCTTTTTAATTGTGTATTACAACAAAGAGCGAACGGGGGGCTGTGCGTAGTAACAAATAGGGGCTAACGCATGTTAACCCCTATAATAAGTATGCTATTTACAGTGTGTTATTTAGTAACAATAAACCGTAAGCGGCAAGTTGATCGCCATTGAGATCGTGCTGCCAACTGGCTGTTAAACCGTCGCGTGTAATACTGCTGATGCTTTGAGCTTTGTCCGTTAGGTTAAGTACAAAAACACTTTTGCTGCCGCTTAACTCTCGCGTTATTTCTACTATGCCATTGTCGTGCTGCGTTAGCTGGTAACTGCCGTTAATAGTAAATTCTGGGCGCTGCTTTTTCATTGCGATTAAGTGCTGATATAAACGCCAAACTGAGTTTGGTTGTGCTTGCTGCGCTGCAACGCTGCGATCGCCTGCTGCTAGTTGCTTAGCAAGAAACTCTGGCCACCAGTTTGCAAAATCATCACCAAATAATGCCGTTTCTTCAACCCAACTATTGTCACTTTGCGTAAAGCCCGCTTGATGACTATTGTCCCACTGCATAGGCGCACGTTTATAAACATCGTCACCGATGCGCTGCTGCGTTAAGCCTATTTCTTCACCGTAGTAAATATACGGCGTACCTGGCGAGCTAAATAACATGGCCGCAGCTAGTTTTGCTTTACCATCGTGCTCTTTAAGTTGATAAGCAACACGTTCTTGATCGTGATTAGTTAAAAACGGTGTAAAAAAGTGCAGTGGTGCTTGTGAGTCTTTACGTTGTTGTAGGTTTTCATCAAGGATGAGTGCATTTTTACCTTTGTGCTGCTCATTAGATGGCATAGTACCAAAGAGCACATCTGTGTCGGTATCGGTTTTAAGTAAGCTCAAAATTTTATAGCCTACTTCAAAGTCAAAGCCTTGATCTAGCCCCTTACCTTCCCCATAGTACTTTGCGGCAATAGGAAGGTCGGCCCATGCTTCGCCTACTAGGTAAGCTTGTGGATTTACACTTTTTATATATTGATTAAAGTCTTGCCAATATTCTATCGTTTCTTGGGTGTCGGCTTGTGCATTTGCACCGCCTTCCATAGCAAAGCGTACTGCATCAAGCCTAAATCCTGCTACGCCTTTGTCGAGCCAAAACTTTGCCATTTTTTTCATTTCATTAGCCACATCTGGGTGGCGTAAATTTAAATCGGGTTGGCTTGCACCAAATGCACCATAATAATATTGCTTACGCGTTTCACTCCAATGCCATACGGCTTCTGGCTTGTCGTTATCGCTCCAAGCATGCCCCCAACCACTGCCTGCTTTAGGCATATCGTCACGCCATACAAAATAGTCGCTAAATGGCGCTTGTTGTTTTTCAGATTGTTGAAACCAATCATGCTGACTAGATATATGATTGATCACTAAATCTAGTATAACTTTCATACCTTTGTCATCAGCCGCTTTTATAAACGCTTCAAACTCAGCCATGCTGCCATAGTCACTTTCAACTTTATAAAACTCTGTAAAGTCATAGCCATGATAAGAAGGCGCTTCGAAAATAGGTGTTAACCACAGTGCATTTACACCTAACTCTTCTAGGTATGGGAGTTTTGCGCTCATGCCATTAAAGTCGCCATGACCATCGTTATTGCTGTCGTAAAAGCTGCGCGGCCAAATTTGATAAAATATGGCAGTTTGCCACCAATCTGCTGGCTGTTCTACTGCTTTAGTTTGCGCAGTAGTTACTGCGTTATTAGTGTTAGTATTTGTTGATGGCGCAGGCGCTGGCTTACAACCAGTTAATGTTAGTGCCAGTGCTAATGCACTCAAGGTAAAGGTTTTCATTTTATCCCCTTTGTTTTTGTTGTTTATGCTAATTGCTGTATACCATTCAATTAAAGTGCAACTGTAATATGTTGCGAATGGTTTTAGCCTAATGGTTAGTTATTTTGCTGCCTCTGCCCTTGCCTTAAAAATGCAATGGTAGAGGCAGTAATTTGCTTTTATTTATAAAAATTAAGATTGTTTAACGCGCAATACGGCAACGGCTGCCAGTAAAAACGACACCGCGCCTATTAACAAAGCGTATATTGGTTGATTCTCAAAAAAGTGGCGTAATATAAGCCCTAAAATGCTGGCGGCTAACAGCTGGGGTATAACAATAAAAAAGTTAAATATGCCCATATAAACACCCATTTTACTGCTCGGCACCGAGGTACTTAACATGGCGTATGGCAGTGATAAAATAGACGCCCACGCAAAGCCAATGCCTATCATTGGCCAAATAAGTAAGGTGGGATCTTTAATAACAATAAAGCTGGCTAAGCCCAGCGCGCCTAAAATTAGGTTAAAACAATGGGCGAGCTTTAAACCAACGCGCTTAACTATTATCGGAATACATATTGCAGCAAGTGCTGCAAAGCCGTTATACGCGGCAAATAATATACCTACCCAGTCAGCGCCGTTGTTATAAGCTGGGGAACTGGTATCGCTGCTGCCGTAATGAAAACCCGTTACCGCTGAAGTGGTATAAATCCACATTGCAAATAACGAAAACCAGCTAAAAAACTGCACCCACGCCAGCTGCTTCATGGCTTCGGGCATAGTAAATACGTCGTTTAATACCTGATAAAAACCGCCCGATGTAAGTTGTTTAGTTTGCAAGGCTGCCGCTATAAACTGAACAACCCCAAAACTCACTAAACCACCAGCCAATAAATACAGTTCTTTTTCTAAATTTAAGGCGCTTACCAAGGCTAAAACGGCTAAGCCTAAAACACTAAATATTATGCCCCCTTTGCTAAAGTTAATATTAGCTGTTGGTTGGCTTTGAGAAGCAGGCTCTTCTTGTTGATTAAATGCAGCGAGTTGCTCTGGCGAGTATTCTTTGGTGGTTAGAATACTCCAACCTACAGCAACCAGTAAAATTACCGCGCCAAAGTAAAACGAATATTTTACTGAATCAGGAATTTGCCCAGCCGGTGCAGTATTGGCAATACCAAACCAGTTAGCCATCATCCATGGTAGTGCTGATGCAACTACAGCGCCAATGCCGATAAAAAAGCTTTGCATGGCATAACCTGTTGCACGCTGTTTTTTAGGTAGGTTGTCGCCAACTAAAGCACGAAACGGTTCCATAGTAACGTTAATTGACGCATCCATAATCCACAACATACCGGCAGCAACCCACAGCGTTGGTGAGTTAGGCATTATAAATAACGACAGTGTAGTTAAAATTGCACCATATAAAAAAAACGGACGGCGGCGACCTAACTTACCCCAGGTTTTATCACTCCAGTAACCAATAATAGGCTGTACAATTAACCCCGTTAGCGGAGCGGCTACCCATAAAATAGGTATATCATCAATGTCGGCACCAAGCGTTTGAAATATACGACTAACGTTACCGTTTTGCAGGGCAAACCCAAATTGAATCCCTAAAAAACCAAAACACATGTTCCATATTTGCCAAAAGCTTAGGTCAGGTTTATTGCTATTATTATTATTCATTATTTACCTTATTGGTTAATACCGCGCTACTTAGTGCATTAAGGGTAAGTGTAAAACTTGCACCTTGATCGTTATTGCTCACTAACACACCGCTATGTGTTTCGAGTAAATCGTGTAACGCTGAATTTGCGCCTATATTTGCAGTTGTTTGGCTATTTAAGTTAATAGTGATTGTTTGTTGTTGCTCGCTAAAGTTGCTTAGTACCAAAATAACTTGGCGACCTAAACTACGTGAAAACGCAACAACCCTGTCGCTACCCTGTACGTTTAAAGCGTGCATATCACCGCCCACTACCGCAGGTAAGTTATTTAACGCCATTATGGCTTTGTAGTATTTTTGTAAGCTAGCTTGCTCAGGTGTTAAATTAGCACCATCGAACTGGCCGTTATTCATCCACGCTTGATGCGCAGGAACGCCAATATAATCAAAAATACTGGTACGGGTTGGCGTGCCAAACCCGGCGTTTTCAGAGCCATCTTCGCCTACATCTTGGCCAAAATATAACAAGCTAGGCGAGCGGCTAATTAACGTAGATACCACCATGGCTGGTTTGCCCCATAGCGCGTTACCTGCAAAATCGGGGCTGGCAATACGTTGCTCGTCGTGGTTTTCTAAAAAGTGCAGCATGTGCTGTTCTATATCGGCAACTTGCTGTTGTGCATCAAAAATAGTGCTCGCAGCTTGCTTATTTTGCATAATAGCTTTTAGCGTGTCGTAAAAACCCACCTTGTCGTATAAGTAATCCATTTTGCCCTGATGAATATAACCTCGGTACATTTTTGGGTTATATACTTCGGCAAGTAAAAAGGCATTAGGGTTTTGCATTTTGATTGCCGAATTTAAAAAGCTCCAAAATTCAACTGGCACCATTTCGGCCATGTCATAGCGAAAGCCATCTACGCCTTTATCTAACCAAAATAGTGCAATATCGCGAAATTTATACCAGCTGTTAGGTAGGTTTTTGTCTTGCCAAAATTCATAGTGCGCTCGGGCATCTTTAGTTGCAAAGCTTGCAGGTAGGGTTGGAAAGTCATAACTGCCATCGGGTTTAACCCCGTAGTTTACTTTTACAGTTTCGTACCAGTCGTTTATATCGGGCTTGGCTGCACGCGCGCCGTTTCCTGTCCATTTAGCAGGGCTTTCGTTAAACAAGCCATCGGCTAATGGGTGTGCATCTCCTCCTAAAACTTGGTATTGATCAGAGCTAGGTACTTGAAACGACTGCCCTGGCACATAATAAAAGTTATTATCACGCGCATATTCTTTGCTGGTATCGTCTTGCTCGCCAAAGTCTTTTACACCAGCAGGCCTAGCAATTGAATGATAGTTACGCGCCACATGGTTTGGCACAATATCAATAACCACTTTCATACCATGTTGATGAGTGCGCTCAATAAGTGCAGAAAACTCCACTAAGCGACGCTCTGGGTTTACTGCAAGATCTGGGTTTACATCGTAGTAATCTTTTATTGCATAAGGCGAACCCGCACGGCCTTTAACTACATCAGGGTCGTCTTGTTTTATCCCGTATTGGCTATAATCGCCCACCAGCGCATGATGCAACACGCCGGTATACCAAACATGGGTGGTGCCTAAATCTTTAATGCCTTGCAATGCGGCGTCATTAAAGTCGGCAAATTTGCCAACCCCATTTTGCTCCTTAGTGCCCCAAGGTACATTCACCGTTTGGGTGTTACCAAACAAACGAGTGAATACTTGGTATACAACTGGTTTGCTGATCTCATCTGCAGATTTAGTTAATTGCTCATTAACCTGATTAGCTTGTGTTTCGCTATCTGAGCAGCCTGTTAGGTAAATGCTGCTGGCTAAAAACAAAGGGCTATATTTAATTATCTTCATTATTGTCATAGTCTACTCTACTACTTTGTCGTTTTTGTTATGAATTTAATACTAGTGTGAAGCGCGACTGACTGACAGTCGCTGCATACGTATTCAGTTAAGCAATTTACTCTATCACTAATACTGTGGCGCTCATGGGTGCTAATGTTATTGCATCAGTTAAATTAATTTGCTGCTTAGTAAACAAGTTTGTTGCTGTTGTATGCAGCTTAAGCACCTCTTGCATATACTCTAATGACCAATTTTTAGCCTGCTTATTTTTATTCAAAAATACCAACACTATTTGCTCATCGGCTATACGTGCATAACTGTAAATACCTTGATGTGGACTAAAATGCGTTAGCTTGCCATAACCTAATGCAGGGCTTTGCTTTCTAAAATTAAGTAACGTACGTAGGGTTTGGTGCATATCACGCTGTGCATTTGTGAGCCCTTTACCTGTAAAGGCATTAACTGTTTGCCCAGCAAAGCCGCCCGGAAAATCAATACGAATATCGCCGTGGTCATTACTGCCTGTGTTATCGAGTAATACTTCGGTGCCATAATACATTTGTGCAATACCGCGGGTGGTAAGCAGCATGGTCATCGCCATTTTGGTTTTATTTAGATTTTGCTTTAGCTCAGTATAAACACGGCTCATATCGTGGTTATCGGCAAATACTAAAAGGTTATTTGGATTAGGGTATAAAAAATCATTGGCAAGTGATTGGTATACTTTAACCCAACCTGTGTTCCAGCTTTCATCTTCGTTTAAAGCTTGAATGAGCGCCTCTTGCAGCGAAAAGTCCATCACACTGGGTAAACTTGAAGTATAACCGTCGCTGTTATTTTTGCCCGCTTGCCAATACGATGCAATTGCTGGATTGGTAGTCCACTCTTCACCAACAATATTAAACGCTGGGTATTCGCTCATAATTGCTTTGGTCCAATTGGCTAAAAAAGCTTTGTCTGAGTATGAATATGTATCTACTCGAATACCGCTTAAATTTGCATACTCAATCCACCAAATGGTGTTTTGAATTAGGTAGGTTGCCAACAAAGGTTGACGCTGGTTTAAATCGGGCATGGTTTCTACAAACCAGCCATCGCTAAATTGACGTTTATCGAACTGGCTGGCGTGAGGGTCTTGAATGGTTTGCCTTGCATGACTAGTGGCATGTTTACCATTGGCAAACTCACCATTAAAATTAATCCAATCAGACGTTGGCTTGTCATTCATCCACACATGCTCAGAGCCAAAGTGATTAAGTACAAAATCCATCACTAAACCAATCCCCTGTTGCTGCGCTTTATTTGACAGCTCTTGGTAGAGTTCATTACTGCCCATACGGGGATCTATATTATAAAAGTCAGTAATAGCATAACCATGGTAAGAGTAGCTTGGCATATTGTTTTCAAGCGCTGGGGTTAACCACAATTGAGTTACCCCTAAATCATTTAAATATGGAAGTGCATTGATCACCCCTTGTAAGTCGCCACCGTGGCGCCCGCCTTTACTTTTTGGATCAGCGGCCTCTAACATGCCTGCTGCGGTGTCGTTACTGCTATCGCCATTTACAAAACGGTCTGGGTTAATTAAATAAAGGGTATCTTGGCTGTTAAAGCCTTTACGCTTGGCACTGTTGCTGCTGCGAGTATGTAACGGGTATTCAAAGCGCTCACCCGTTGGGCTGGTAAACACTAAGTCACCAGGCTTTGCTTGCGGCGTTATTTTTAGGTTTAAAAACGCATAATTAGGGTTATCTGTTTTGCTAATACTGATTAACTTAACCCCATTGTAGGGGATTAATTGCCACTGTTGTTTAGCAATGTTTGGCTCATGCAACATAAGTTGCAATGCCTCATTTTGCATGCCAACCCACCAATTTTGTGGCGATACAGACATGGCCTGTGCCTTTGTTGCAGTAAATGGTATTGCAGTAAACAATGTTGTAGCAAACAGTGCTTTAATTAGCTTTTTCATTTAATTATTTTTCATCCTAGATAAAAATTCACTATGAGAAGGGAGTTGTTCAACCGTGTGGTTAATCAAAGCTTTTAAATCAGAAAATAATGCGAGCAGCTGCTCATCAGTTAGGGCGTTGGCTAATGGGTGATAATCATCTGCTTCAAGCCCCTGACCTATCATTACTTGCTGCCACGCTGGCTCGGAAAAAAGTCCGTCGTCTTCTCGAGTGAGCTTGCCTGTTTGCTTGAACAAGGTTATTTTTTGTTGCAGAGTTTCGGGAATACTCATTTGCTGACATTGACGCCCAAATGCGCTATCTGTGCGGGTGGTAAGCTTATAATGTAAAATTATAAAGTCGCGTATGCGTTCTATTTCGGTTTTACTTTGCAGGTTATATGTAGTTACTTGCGAGTGTTTAATCCCATTATGCGGAAACAACTTAATTAATCGAATAGCCGCTGTTTGAATTAAATGAATACTGGTTGACTCTAACGGCTCTAAAAACCCACTTGAGGGTCCAATAGCAACTACATTTTTATGCCATTGTAAGCGTCGGCGCCCCGTTTTAAAACGGATCACCCGCGGCTCTGTTATTGCTTTGCCGGGCAAATTAGCGAGTAATTGCTGCTTTGCTTCATCATCTGTTAAATAGCGGCTCGAGAACACTAAGCCGTTACCAACTCTGTGCTGTAAAGGTATTTGCCATTGCCAACCAGCATTTTGGGCAATAGAGCGAGTATAAGGTACTGGCTCATTCGCTGATTCACTTTGCACTGCTACTGCGCTGTCGCAAGGTAGCCAATGCGACCAGTCTTCAAAGCCTGTATTTAAGGTTTTTTCAATTAATAATGCACTTAGCCCAGTGCAGTCAATAAATAAGTCGCCCTTAATTACTGAGCCACTCTCAAGTGTTAATGCTTGTATATCACCTGACTGCTGACACTGCTGCACGCTTTTTATTTTACCTTCTACACGTTTAACACCGCGCTGCTGCGCAAGTTTTTTTAACAGTTTGGCATATAAGGTTGCGTCAAAATGATAAGCATAATGTAACCCTGGTAATTGGGTATTAGGCAAATTACGTAAATGGGCGAATTTACCTGCTTTTGCCGCTTGGTAGTTAACAGAAAAATCCCACAAGTCGGAGGCGTGGTTTTGCTGTTTTGCTTTTAGCCAAAAGTGATGAAACTCACAAAATGGAAAATCTTTACCTATGCTACCAAAGGCATGCATATATTTATGATTTTGCTCGCGCCAGTTTTCAAACTCAATCCCTAATTTAATCGTTGCTTGAGTGGCATTAATAAACTCATGTTCATTTATTCCCAACGCGCCATTTAAATGCAAAATTGGCGGAATACTCGCCTCTCCCACGCCAATAGCCCCTATTTGATCAGACTCAACTAAGGTGATGTTGATCACGTTACCCAATACTTTATTTAATAAGGCTGCCGTGATCCATCCTGCAGTGCCCCCACCGGCAATTACCACATTTGTTATTTTATTATTCATTTAGTTTTCACCATGGTTGTTGAATAAACCAGTATTGAATGTGATATAAAAAAGCCCTTGTAAAGCAAATCACAAGGGCTTTTCAACGCTAAATAAAACTAGAGTTTATAACTAAAGCCTAGTAAAAATGTACGGCCATAATCTTGGTAGTCACGTATTTGTAGGTCGTTATCACCTTGCAGCGATACAAAAGGTTCTTCGGTAATATTTTGCACTTGGAAGGTAACACTTAAGCCAGCTAAGCTATCAAAACCGCCTTCGCTAAAGTCATAACCTAATTGTGCATCCCAAATTGTTTCGCCTTTGATATCAACTTGAGTGGTTTCAAAGCCTAAACCATATACGTCACCTTTAAAGTCACTACGTTTGCGCATACTGGTACGTGCTTGAAAACCGCTGTGCTCATAATAAAAGGTTAAGCTGTCGATTTGGTCTGATAAGCCTGGTAACTCATATTCGTTACCATTTTGATCACTCAAGTCTTGCTCTACACCTGTATGGCTAGCAATTAAACCAAAACCTTCTAGGCTTGGATGAAATACGCTAAATGGTAATGATAAAGATAGCTCATAACCCCAAAGGTCGCCTTCACCGCCATTTACTTTACCTGAGCCTGTGCCGGTAGACGTAGCTGGAATTTCACCTGTAGATGGGTCTGCAACACCTGTCATATCTACATCATAGGTACCATCAAAAATCCATTGCGTAATATCTTTGTAGAAGAATGCTGCAGCAAAGTAACCTTCTGCATCAAAATAGTTTTCGTAGCTTAGGTCAAAGCCTGTTGCTTCTTTAGGCTCAAGCTTTGGATTACCACCCGAAATGCTCCAAAAATTACCGTTATCGTCTGGTTGTGTTTGGCTGTAAGTGGCATTTATTGATGCATTCATTTCATCAAGACGTGCGCGCGAAATTGTTTTTGCTGCACCAAAACGTATTGTTTGCTCTTCATCAATTGCAAACGATAAGTTTATGCTTGGTAAAAAGTGGCTATAGTCATGGCTAACATCAGTAGGCGTTACAACAACTAAGCCATTAACTGTATTAGCAGCAGAGCCTTGTGATGATTGATCTGTTTGTACATAACGCGCACCAATATTACCCGTTACCGGAATTGAGCCAATTTCTGCGTTAATATCTAGCTGTGCAAATACTGCAATTACTTCTTCTTGAACAGTCCAAGATTGCGTTTTGTGCTTTTGGTTTGTAAGGCTTTCTTGTAATAGGTCGTAGTAGCCATCGTTTACTAAGCCGTTTGTATCGTAGGCAACCATGTTACCCATACCAATAAAGTCTAAGCTAGCAGACCCTTCACGGTATTGCTCAGGAATAGCCAACATACCTGGATTGGCAAGCGAGAAGTCTTTTAAGGTCATGTAATACCCTTCAGACAACTTACTTTTTTCGCGATCCCGATATGAAACACCAAAGCTTACTTTACTAAAATACTCATTTTCGAGTGCTTTGCTCGCAGCAAGCTTTAATGTTTGTAGTTCATCGTTAATTTCTGGGGCATTAATAAAACCGTCTTGTGCTGTGTTTTCATAAGCAGTGCCCATTAAACCGTATTTGTCGTTAAGGGCTGAACTCGCTCCCCAAGATAACGGGCCGCCTAATTGAATAAGATCATAATCACTGTAATCTAATTCATGACTAAATTGCGCGCCAGTATTGCCACCATCAAAGGCATAACCTATGTTATCAGCCACGCCATTTGCATCGCCACGCCCTGTACCAGAGTAACTTTCGATACTCCAAATTTCACGTTTTACTTCAGATACACTGGCATCAAACTCTAACGACCATGAATCATTAATATCGTATTTAGTGTTAAAACCAAATTGCGTTAGCTCAGCATTACGTTCTTCATAATCGTTACGAACGACAACTCGTTGCCCTTGTGTAACTGCACTGGTGATAAAACCAGACGACTCATCTATTTCAGCGCTTGAAGCATCTATTGTGCCTTGGCCCCATGCAAAAGGTACTTCTATACCACGTAATATCTTCTCATCTGAAAAATCAACATAAAGCGCATCAAACGTCATGTTTAAACGATCAGTTGGTGCGGCTTCAAGTACAAACATTGCTGAATCACGTTCAAGTGTTGATGAGCGCACATAAGGTTTTGCACCACCTAATATAGAATATTGCTCGCCAGCTGCTTCAAATTCAGGGTAGCCCCATGAGTTCCATCGTTTTTCTTGGTTTGGTGAACTCATTTTATTATAAGCAAACGCAACACCTATGGTGTCATCTGCAAACTGGTCAATGTACGAAATTGTGCCGCGATAACCACTGTCGTTGCCATCAGGGTTTAATTTATCAAAACCTGTTTGCTCTAATTGGCCATTAAACATGATCACACGCTCACCTTTACTTAAAGGCTTAACGGTTTGCATGTCGATTACACCAGCAATACCTTCTGCATCAAGACTTGCATTAGGCGTTTTATAAACGGTTACACCGCTCATTATTTCTGATGGGTACAGGTCAAATTCAACACCACGGTTGTCACCAATAGAAACTTGCTCGCGACCATTAAAGGTAGTGGCACTTTCATTTTCGCTAAAGCCACGCACACTTACACGACTTGCTCGGCCATCAAGACGCTGCGCGGTTAAACCCGGTAAGCGTGAAATAGATTCTGCAATAGATGAGTCTGGTAATTTACCAATATCTTCAGCAGAAATTGACTCTACAACCTGTGTAGAAAAACGTTTGGTGTTTATTGACTCAACTAAACTGCCACGAAAACCTTTAACTTCGATGATTTCAACGTCTTCTTTTTTTATTGTATTTTCTTGCGCGGCAGCAGTAGCAAAGCTTGATAAACCAGCAGCTGTTAATGCCAACGTTAATATACTTGGTTTGAACATAGACATGATGTTTTTCCCGTTACCCATAGTGTGATCCTCGCTTTGTTTGAGTGATAGTCAAACAAAGTGAGCTAATTTTGTTGTCAGGATTAATGTTAACGCTCTCTTCATTTTATTAACAACTTTATGCATACGTATTCAACACTTGCACATTGACATCATATTAACATAAAAACAACCTGAAACATCATAAATCATTGTTTTTATTACCTTTTATAACTTTACATTAATTTCTTAATAAATTTAGTTAAGTAATTATATTTATCAATAAAAGGAGCATGTTGTTAAATTTAAACTGAATAAAAATAACCATATTTAAGCTGATCCCTGCTCTGTATACGCTTATTGTTGGGCGTACAATTGGTAAGACCAATGAAGTATAGAGGCGATTAACTCAAGCCATTGTTAATAATGATTAAAATAAGAATTAACCTATAAATCAATTTAAAAACCTTAATTGGTAAGGTTGTTTTCTCGCTAATTTAAAATATTTAATTGGTTTTTAGTGATTTTTTTAATACTTAAAAAGTGTGTATTTTACTGCATACGTATGCAGTATTTTTACAAAATCACGGGCTTCACGTATGGTTTTAGAAATATTATATGGTGAGTTAACAAACCATATTTAGCGTAATCGAAATACGGTGTGCAATGACGGAGAAAAGCATGGCCCAACAGCAGTGGTACAAAGGTGCGGTAATTTATCAGGTTTATCCGCGTAGCTTTCAAGATAGCAACAATGATGGTATTGGTGACTTAAAGGGGATAATTAATCGCATTGATTATATTAAAAGCTTAGGTGTTGATGCTATTTGGGTTTCACCTTTTTTTAAATCGCCAATGAAAGACTTTGGTTACGATATTAGCGACTACCGAGATATTGACCCAATATTTGGTGATTTAAACGATTTTGATGCGCTAATTGAACAAGCGCATGCCCGCGATATTAAAATTATTATTGACCAAGTACTCAGCCATACCTCTGATCAACATCAATGGTTTTTAGATAGCCGCGAAAATACCACTAATGATAAGTCTGATTGGTATGTTTGGGCTGAGTCAAAAGAAGATGGTACAGCACCTAATAATTGGTTATCTATTTTTGGCGGCCCGGCATGGCAGTGGGAGCCGCGCCGAGGTCAGTATTATTTACACAACTTTTTTACCGAGCAGCCCGATTTAAACTTTCATAATCCAGATGTTAGACAAGCTGTGCTTGATAACGTGGAATTTTGGCTGAAAAAAGGTGTAGATGGCTTTAGGCTCGATGCAATTAACTTTTGCTACCACGATGCGCAATTACGCGACAATCCTGCAAAACCAAAAGATAAGCGCCAAGGCCGCGGTTTTAGTGAAGATAACCCGTACGCGTTTCAGTATCACTACTACAACAACACACAGCCAGAAAACATTGAGTTTATGCGTGACATTCGCACCTTACTCAATAAATACCCAGGAACCGTGTCTTTGGGTGAAATATCATCAGAAGACTCACTTGCTACTATGGCTGAATACACCGCCGGTGGCGATAAATTGCACATGGGTTACAGCTTTGAGCTACTAACTGATGACTACTCAAGTGAATATATAAGAAACACCGTTACTACACTTGAACAACGTATGACTGAAGGCTGGCCTTGCTGGGCATTTAGTAACCATGACGTAGAGCGCGTTGCAAGCCGTTGGAGCGAAACGGGTGAAGTAAACCCTGCGCAATGTAAGATGTTAACCGCCCTATTGGCCTCGTTACGTGGTAGCGTGTGTATGTATCAAGGTGAAGAACTCGGGCTCGGTGAAGCAAGCGTTGCGTTTGAAGATTTACAAGACCCATACGGCATTACGTTTTGGCCAAACTTTAAAGGCCGTGATGGTTGTCGTACCCCAATGCCTTGGGAAAACCTTGATAGCTCACATGCCAATGCTCACAATGCGGGCTTTAGTGAAGTAAAACCGTGGTTACCTGTTGATCAACAACATAGGCTGCAAGCAGTTGCTGAACAAGAGAATGATTCAAACTCAATATTAAATGCGTACCGTGAATTTATGGCATGGCGTAAAAACCAGCCGGTATTACTTGAAGGTGATATTGAGTTTTTACAAACCGAAGAGCCAATCTTAGCGTTTTACCGTACTCGAAACGATGAAAAAATGTTGTGTGTATTCAATTTGAGTGCTTCACAAGCAAAACTTACTATTAATGCAAGTGTTGAAAATGAACATAACGACCTTTATCATCACAACGCAAAGCTTGATAATGAAACACTGACAGTTGAGCCATTTGGTTGTTATTACGCCCACTGCAGTTAATATTTACATTATTATAAAAAACCCGAGCACTGCTCGGGTTTTTTTAGCATTTTTTAATGGCTAATTGTTTTACTATTTAAGTAATCAGTAAATGCAAACAGTACACCCGACACAACAAAGGTCACGTGTATCAGCACTTTCCAGAGTAATTCATCATTTGAATGAGATGCAGAGCTTATAAACACCTTTAGTAGCTCAACGGCTGAAATGGCGACTATTGCACTAATCAGTTTCATTTTTAAACCAGAAAACCCTACTTTTCCCATCCATACGGGACGGTCCTCATGATTTTCGATATTAAGCTTAGAGACAAAGTTTTCGTAGCCACTGAATATAATAATTAATAAAAGTCCAGCTAACAAAGCGGTATCAACCAAAGTTAATATACCCACCAACAACTCTTGATTACTGGCAGTAAACGTTGCGATCCCCATCAAATACAGCTGTTTAAAAAATTTTATTAGTAATAAAACCACAGCAAATAGTAAACCGACAAAAAATGGGGCTAATAACCAGCGTCCTTTGAATATAAACGACTCAAGAGCATGCTCTACTTTATGAACAGGTTGTATTTTTTTATTTATATTATTTGTATGTGGCTCTGACATAAGAACACCTAAAAATTAAAACGCGACATTAGCCTAAATTTAGCTGTAACACAATTAGTTAAGGTTAAACACTTTTACGCGATACGCTCATCTTGACGATAAAAATATTTCGTTTCCCTTTATTTTATATTCGATTAAAAATCAATATACCAACAGAGATGTTCTGGCTTGGTTACACTTGTTTTATGTAGGCATTGTATGAATACATAACTCGATTGTTACTCCATTTTTAGGAATAAGAAAATGAATAAAGCATTACTCGCGTTAATCGTTGCACCATTTTTCGTTTTATCTGCTGCTAATGCAGTGGCAAACGATGCTACAGACGCTTCAGCTGAGACGATTCAAGAATTCACAGAAATGTGTGTTAGTTGGGCTAAAGAAGACGACGTAAGCAATGAAGAGCTTTATAACTATGTTTTAAAGTGTGTGAATGATGAACTAACATCTGAAGGCTATAACAAAGTCACTGCTGTTAAGATTTAATGAATAATTGAGTGAATTGAACCTAAATTGATTACATTTTTTAATCCTGTAAAGTAAAAAATCAGATTAGAAATGCCATTGCGATAGGTTTGATTTGACAAAAAAAACCGGAACTGTCACAGGCTGTGCGTTCCGGTTTTTTATTACTTAAAGCGGTGAATAATTAATTATTTATCGTCTTTTTTTACTTTTGCTTTCGCTTTACTTTTAGCAGGCGCTTTTTTAGCGGCGGCTTTCTTTTTAGGCGCGGCTTTTTTCTTAGCCTCTTCTACCCATTTACCACCTTCGTAGTGTGCCGTCCAACCAGTTGCTTTGCCATCAACCTCAGTCATTACATACTGTGATTTATTCTTACGACTGTAACGCACAACAGCAAGATTACCATCAGGATCTTTAGCTGGTGCATCAGCTAGGTAGTAAAACTTAGGCGAAATACGGTCTCTAAAGCGTTGTAACTCTTCAACCTTAGGCGCACGTGTTTCGCGCGATTTAGGGAAGGTATTTGCAGCCAAGAAAATACCTGCAGCACCGTCACGTAATACAAAATAGGCTTCAGACTTTTCACATTCTAATTCAGGAATATGAACGGGATCTTCTTTTGGCGGCGCAGCTTCGCCATTTTTAAGTAACTTACGGGTGTTTTTACATTCGTCGTTATTACAACCAAAGTATTTACCAAAACGTCCCGATTTTAATTCCATATCCGCGCCACACTTATCACATTCAATAAGAGGCCCGTCATAGCCTTTAATTTTAAACGTGCCCTGCTCAACTACATGGCCACTACATGCTGGGTTATTACCACATACATGTAATTTACGGGTTTCGTCGATTAGGTATGAATCCATTGCCGTTTCACAAATTGGGCAACGTTTCATTTGCATTAATGTTTCGGTTTCAAGATCTTCTGCATCGGCACTGTCTGCGGCAACTGCTTCATCGCCCGATACTAAGTTCATCGTTGTTGTACAACGCTCTTTTGGTGGCAAGTTATAACCAGTACACCCTAAGAACACGCCAGTAGATGCGGTACGGATACCCATTTTACGGCTACAAGTCGGACATTCAATATCAGTTTCGACCATTTCATTAAGACGCATTCCGCCATTTTCAGGCTCGTCTTTCGCAACAGTTAATTGCGTTGAAAAGTCGGCATAAAACTTATCGAGTACTTCGGTCCAAATGCGCTTGCCTTCGGCGATATCATCTAAACGACCTTCCATTTTGGCAGTAAAGTCAAAGTTCATTAAGTCTTCAAAATTTTCTACTAAGCGGTCGGTAACTATTTCACCCATTTTTTCAGCGAAGAAACGACGGTTTTCAACCCGTACATAACCGCGATCTTGAATAGTAGAAATAATAGATGCATAAGTAGATGGGCGGCCAATACCACGTTTTTCAAGCTCTTTTACTAAACTCGCTTCGCTAAAACGCGCTGGCGGTTTAGTAAAGTGTTGCTTAGGGTCAAGTTCAATTAACGTTAATGTTTCGCCTACTGTTACTGCAGGTAAAGACTGATCTTCTTCGTTCTTTTTACGAATAGCAGGCTGTACTTTAGTCCAACCATCAAAGCGTAGCACACGGCCTTTGGCTTTTAGTTGGAAGTCATTTGCTGCTACCGTTAATGTCGTTAAGTCGTATTCTGCAGGTACCATTTGGCACGCTACAAATTGACGCCAAATTAGCTCATATAGTTTTTTAGCATCGGCATCAACCCCTTCAATATGCCCCGAAAGCACAGTTACACTAGATGGACGAATTGCTTCATGCGCCTCTTGTGCATTGCCTTTTGAGCTATAATTAATAGGATCTTTAGGTAAGTACTTTTCACCAAATTGCTCTGTTACATATTCGCGACACATAGCAACCGCATCTTTTGACAGATTAGTTGAGTCGGTACGCATATAGGTAATGTAACCGCCTTCGTACAAGCGCTGCGCTAGCATCATGGTTTTTTTAACGCCATAGCCTAAACGTGTACTGGCTGCTTGTTGCATAGTTGAGGTGATTAAAGGCGCACTTGGGCGACTTTTACTTGGTTTTTCGTCAACGCTTATAACTTTATATTCTGCATTCTCAAGGCTTTTAACTGCTGCGCTTGCCTGAGCTTCATTTACTGGCTTAAATGGCTTGCCTGCTTGTTTGGCTACTTCTAAGCGTAACTCTGACTCTGCATTTTTAACGTCAGCATGAATATCCCAAAACTCTTCAGGTATAAACGCTTTAATTTCGCGTTCACGCTCAACGAGTAAGCGCACTGCTACCGATTGTACGCGTCCAGCCGAAAGTCCACGTGCCACTTTTGCCCACAGTAAGGGAGATACCATAAAACCAACAACACGGTCTAAAAAACGACGTGTTTGCTGTGCATATACCATATCGGTATTAAGCTCACCAGGTGTTTCGAATGCTTGCTGAATTGCGTTTTTTGTAATTTCGTTAAAAACCACACGCTTATATTTTGCAGGCTCACCGCCAATAATTTCTTGAAGGTGCCAAGCAATTGCTTCCCCTTCTCTATCCAAATCCGTTGCGAGATATATTTGGTCAGCGTTTTCGGCAAGCTTTTTAAGCTCTTGTACTACCTTTTCTTTTCCTGGCAGTATTTCGTAATGTGGTTCCCAGCCTTTATCAGGGTCAATGCCCATACGCGCGACTAAGTTAGAATAGTCTCGTTGCTTTTTATACGCTGCTTTCTCTTCAGGTGGTAATTTACGCACTTCAGCCGGCGTTTTAGTCGCTGGCACTTTGTTTTTTCCAGAACCTGAAGTAGGTAAATCTCGCACGTGTCCAATACTGGACTTTACGATGAAGTCATTACCTAAATATTTATTAATTGTTTTAGCCTTAGCAGGTGACTCTACAATTACTAGCGATTTGCCCATAGTTGCCTATTTCTAACCAAGTTTTTTAAAATGTGTTTAGCCGACATAAGCGGCACGAATATTTATAGGTATATCTACAAACACTAATTGTTACAAGCTTTTAATACAAACTTTTCAGTTTTAAGCGAATAAACGAACAATTTCTGCGTTTAATTTAAACAAACAGGTGTTTTTAGAGTAATTGATGGGGAATATATAGAATAGAAACAAAAAATGCCAACCTTATGGTTGGCATTTTTTTAAAACAGCATCAAATTACAGTTTTTTGTCATGTAATATTGTTATTGAAGTAGAGGTAATTAATCCAGATGTTGCTGTTGCAGTAATAGTTAAATTACCACTTACAACACTATTTTTGTCCTCTACTGACACTCTTGAGATGCCAAACGACAGGTTAATAGGTCTGATACTTGTCGTATTAGGGAACACGTAATCAGTTGTGCCTGATAACTTCCCTTCTTCTGAAGTGATTTTTACAGTTGTTTCTGCTGGTAATGGATTGTTATAAATATCAGCTATATAAACTGTCGCGCCAGCACTTGTAACACCGGTTGCTTCGGTCAAATCTATTTGTGAAATTTGACACATTTTAGCGCTTGTTAAATCATTCGGTACTCTTCGAATCACCGGGCTTGCAGGGTCACTATTCACATGCACTTCAGACGCTGTTACTCCCGGTATTGCAGCGCAATCGTTGGCAAAAGTAACAACTCTGAAAAACGCGGCATCACCAGACATAACAATTTCTTGGTTTTGAAATACATTAACTAGGTCGCGACTACACAAATTAATAGCAACATCTTCCGGCCTACATAATAAGCCATTGTACATACTATTACCTGTTGTCCACTGCCCATCATTGTCAAAGTCTATAAACTCTTCAAATTCATCACCTTTAGAGTTATTTGCCGAACAATGTTCTGCTGGAGCATTACAATCTTTACCGCCATAAGTGCCGTCTTCATTATTATCAATAAACGCTTCTGGAATATCAAACAGCTCACTAAAAAAGTCTTGGCTATCGAAGTACCCATTACCATTTAGATCTGAGAATGTTTCTTCACCTATAGCATAAGCAAGCACTGTTGCTCTGCCGCCTAAAGGTAGATCAACACTGTAGTCATTATTCAAAATACCTAATGGACACGGCAAGCCTCTATCACACTTCTGTGCAATTGTATTTTCATACATAGCATTAGTGAATGGACGAGGGTTACTGCTACGCCATGTTACAGAGCAAGCGCCATTTGAAGTCGTGCAACTTGGCTCTATAACACCACCTTCAGTAATAAAGCTTACAGCGGTACCATCGGGTACAGGGTTATTGAAATGATCTGCTAGCCTTGCATTAACGGTCACCTCGCTGCCATCAACGTTAAGCCCATGTACGT
Organism: Pseudoalteromonas sp. 19-MNA-CIBAN-0066; assembly: GCF_040308705.1. Classification (NCBI taxonomy): domain Bacteria; kingdom Pseudomonadati; phylum Pseudomonadota; class Gammaproteobacteria; order Alteromonadales; family Pseudoalteromonadaceae; genus Pseudoalteromonas; species Pseudoalteromonas sp. 19-MNA-CIBAN-0066. The sequence continues at coordinate 149,151 of NZ_JBEONZ010000002.1, read as the reverse complement.
TAAAAATAGAACGTGATAACGAAAAGCTATTTTGATCTGCAATACCCGTACTAATTACTAACACGTCTGATGGCGCAGATACTGTTACTGTGTCACCATCAATATCTTCTTCTATTGATGCAATTACACGTACGGGAGTTGCAACAACACCAGATTGCACTGTTGTTCTAATTTCACCTAGTGCATTTGTTATTGCTGAATCGGCTCCTAATGTTATACCACCCACAGCCGTTGATAACGTAAAGTCAACCGTTCTTGAAGCTAGATCGTTACCATTAGCATCAACAAGCTTAAAGACCACTTCTGATATTTCACTTCGATTTGCTCCGCCCGTACCTTTAAGTGATATTACCGGTTTAGTAACCTCAACAAATTGAATAAAGCCAATATTTGCCGGTGATACATTAATCGTTGTGTTAGCTGAAACAGTATCACCACCAGTTATTACACTGGCTGTTATTATATCTCCGCCTACACACGTTAAAGGTCGATAAGTAGAACGCGCAAAACCACCAATACTCGTCACTTTTTCATCAATTACAGCTAAGGCAGAGTCGACACATCCAGATGAAAACTCAACATTTAAAGGCGCTGTATACAAGCTACCGTCTTTAGTGATTTCTACTGAAACGAGTGCGGTTGAACCTGCAGTTAAAGATTGCCCACTTGCTACAGAGCTAGATATAGCAATATCAATATCAACTGCTGCAATTTGAAATGCTTTAGTAAGGCTGCTGTTTAAAACAGATACGGTAATCTCACCAGCACCAACATCTCGCCCAGGGATTATATCTAGCAAAGCGATACCGTTTTCATCAGTGATCGCGGTACCTGTACTTGGTGATATAGAGCCAATCGTAGTTGTTGCAGTAACTAACGTTTGTGCTAGCGCTGTAGTCGAGTCTTTCTTATTTACCTGTATATAAAGAATCCCTGCAGAATCGCCGGAAATACTGGCAGTTTCTTCACACGAGCTTACATTTCTGATTGTTTTAAAGTCTGAGGGGCAATTTTTTAATATGCTAAAACTTATATCTGCACTGCTTTGATTAGGATCGATAGCATCGCCACGAGTATAAAAACCTAATTTAGCTTCAACAGCCTCAAACTGCGCTGTAACAATGCCTGCACCTTCAACAGTCCCAGAAGTAAGATTTAGTTTTGCAATTCCCTCTGCATCAGTTAAGGCAGTACCAGAACTCGGTAATAAGCTCCCTAAAGTTGAGCTAAATGTTACAACTTTACCTACAGCAGGCATGCCGTTTACATCTAAAATAGTCGCCACAACCAAGCCACTATCAGCTGCGCTAATTTCACTTATTTGTGTTCTTCTTGTAGAAGATAGTAAACTTAAATCTATAGTGAAATCATTAGATGTACCAGGAGGAGGCGCATCACCTTTAGATGTATAAGTGAAAGAATTCGAATCAAATGCAGTATTTTCGTCAAGCTTATAAGTAGCAGAAATTATACCAGCACCTGCCTCAATGCCTGTTAGTAAGTCTACTTTTGCGATACCTTCAGCATCTGTCATTGCGGTACCGTTTGATGGATTGATTTTACCAAAGCCCGACAAATCAAATTGAATTAATTGATATGCACTTGGTTGTCCATCTACTAATAACTTTGCTTGTGCTACTGCTGGATGTTCAAAATCAACCATTCTTGTTTCTGTGCCATCTGAAGCTATTAAATTAACTGTTAGCTGTGCTTTTTCAACAATAACTGCTTCAAAGTCAAATGGTTCAGATGAGTAAGTTTGTCCTTGATTGATGTAGCGAACAACTACACTTGAAGCTCCGGCTACATTACCAGAGGTTAACTCAATTTGAGCTACACCTGAATTATCTGTTAACACACTTCCAGATTCTGGATTCAAAGCACCTATATTTCCATCAAGAGCAAAAGTCACGCTTTTACCAGTTACAGGAGCACCAATATCATCAAGTACAGTGGCTTTTAAATCTAGTGCTTCTAAACTGGTTACAGTATTTGATTGAGCACCTGTTTCTTTTGAATAACCTTGAATACTCAACGTATAAGCAACTTGATCGCCACTTGATTGAAATGAAAATGTATCTTTATAACTCACACCATTGATTGTATACGATGCAGTAACTTCACCTGCTCCGGCTTTTTCTCCTGCTGTAAGCTTTATTACTGCAATACCTGTATTGTCTGTAATAGCTGTTCCTGATGTAGGATTTAGCTTGCCAATATCATCCACTAAGCTAAACACGACGCGCTCACCAGTAACTGCCTTACCTTCTTTAGTCAGTATCGCATGCAAATCTAATGGCTGCTCAGCGGTTACACTATTAGATTCACTACCGTCTAATTTAGAGTACCCTTTTAAAAGCAATTGATAAGCTTCTTGACCACCAGTAGATTGAAATGAAAATGTATCACTATACGTTACACCATTTATTGTATAACTGGCAGTGACTCCACCTGCTCCGGCTTCCTCTCCTGCACCAAGTTCTATCTTAGCAATACCAGTGTTATCTGTGATAGCTGTTCCTGATGTAGGATTTAGCTTGCCGATACTGTCTGCTAAGGTGAAAGTAATACGCTCTCCTGTAACAGCAATACCTTCTTTAGTTAACGTTGCATGTAAATTTAAAGGCGAACCTGCAGAAACAGTGTTTGATCTACTTCCGTCTGCTTGTGAAAACCCTTCTAAAGATAAAATAAATAAACTTGTATCATTACCCCCTGCATCTCCTGCAGACTCGAATGCAAATTGACTAGTATACGTTTCGCCATCAACTGTATAGCTTGCAGTAACAACACCAGCTCCTTTTACTGTACCAGCTGTAAGGTCTAATGTTGCAATACCATCGCCTTTTGTTAATGCACTACCAGAGCTAGGGTTCAATACACCTACTTCATCTGCCAGTGTAAAAATAACTCTTGCACCATTAACTGAAGAGCCATCTTTTTCAAGCTTTGCTTTGAGCTCTATAGCTGAGTTTGCAGACACTCTATTTGATTTACTACCATCAGATTTTGAAAAACCCTCTAATGATAAAGTAAATAAATTTGAACCACTGCCATCCGCATCCCCTGCAGACTCGAATGAAAACTGGCTAGAATACGTAGCGCCGTTAACAGTATAACTAGCAGTAACAACACCAGCTCCTTTTACTGTACCCGCGGTAAGATCTAATGTTGCAATACCGTCGTCTTTTGTTAACGCACTACCAGAGCTAGGGTTTAATACACCAACTTCATCTGCCAATGTAAAAGTAACTCTTGCGCCAGTTACTGCAGAGCCATCTTTTTCAAGTTTGGCTTTGAGTTCAATTACTGAACTTGCAGACACTCTATTTGATTTACTACCATCTGACTTTGAATAGCCTTCTAATGCTAAAGAAAATAAGCTTGGATCATTAATATCAGCATCCCCTGCTGACTCGAAATCAAACTGACTAGTATATGTTTCGCCATCAACCGTATAACTAGCAGTAACAGCTCCAGCTCCTTTTACGGTGCCTGCGGTTAATTCTATCTTCGCAACACCATCATCTTTTGTTAAAGCGCTGCCAGAGTTTGGGTTTAATATCCCTACATCATCTGATAAAGTAAAAGTAATTCTTGCGCCACTAACTGGTACGCCATCTTTAACAAGTTTAGCCCGCAAATCTAGCGCAGAGGCCGCTGTAACAGTATTCGATGCACTGCCATCCTCTTGGGAGTAGCCTTGAAGCGTAACGGCGTAGGTGGGTACATCAGGTGTTGTTCCTCCGTTACCATCACCTATACTGCCCTCCTTTTCAAGTGAGCCACCACCACCACAAGCTGTGATAAAAAAGCTGAGCATCATAATGCTTAGCAGTCGTGTTAAAGGCATAAACCTCTCCCTAGCGTTATTATTATTAACTTTGTATTGTTTACCTCATATTAACCTATAACTTAGTCTAAAATCACAGTTTTTTGATACTTTCTTTGATAAAAAAATTTAAATTATTAATAAATTTTTCTGTATAAATATTTACATGCTGGTAGGCTGTGCCAAATTTATAAAAAATAGATTGGAAATATGTCGAAAATACGTTCAATGAGCTTAACAACTCGCATAATGATAGGCATGGCATTAGGTATTGCCGTAGGCTTTTTATTTCAAGCTATATTAGCTGGTGAAGACGATTACCTAATACCACTTGGGTTATTCTCTTTGCCAATTAAAGCTTTTTTTGTTGATGGAATTTTTCACATTGGTGGGCAAATATTTATTGCCAGCTTAAAAATGCTGGTTGTTCCTTTAGTATTTGTATCTTTAGTGTGTGGCACATGTAGCTTAAGCGATCCTAAAAAATTAGGCAGCTTGGGTGGTAAATCAATTGGTTTATATTTAATTACCACAGCCTTAGCTATTACTCTGGCTATTACTTTGGCTTTACTGTTTAGCCCTGGCGTAGGTATTGACTTGCCAACAGATGCAAGTTACGACGTATCTGAGGCACCTACCTTAGCGCGCGTTATTATAGATATGTTTCCAACCAACCCTTTTGAAGCTATGGCAAAAGGTAATATGCTACAAGTTATTGTTTTCGCATTACTGTTTGGTATTGCTATGGCACTTAGTGGTAATGCCGGAAAGCGCGTAGCGGTGGTTTTTGAAGATCTTAATACGGTAATTTTAAAGCTAGTTACTTTATTAATGAACGTGGCGCCTTACGGGGTGTTTTTCTTAATGGCAAAGCTATTTACCACCATAGAGTTAAACTTAATTGTTAGCTTGGCTAAGTACTTTTTTGTAGTGGTTGCTGCATTATTATTACATGCGTTTGTAAATTACAGTTTGTTATTAAAACTATTGACTGGTTTAAACCCTGTAATTTTCTTAAAGAAAATGAAACACGCTTGTTTGTTTGGTTTTAGTACTTCAAGTTCAAGTGCAACTATGCCAATTACTCTTGAAACAGCCACTAAAAAACTCGGGGTTAATAACTCTGTTGCTTCATTTACTATTCCGCTAGGTGCAACCATAAACATGGATGGCACTGCCATTATGCAAGGGGTTGCCACTGTATTTATTGCACAAGTGTTTAGTGTTGATTTAACCATTTCTGATTACTTAATGGTAATTTTAACGGCTACGTTAGCGTCTGTTGGCACGGCCGGCGTACCGGGTGTTGGCTTAATTATGTTAGCAATGGTACTTAATCAAGTAGGCCTACCGGTAGAGGGTATTGCAATAATTATTGGTGTAGATAGATTACTAGATATGACCCGCACTGCAGTTAATATTACGGGTGACTGTATGGTTACCTGTGTGGTTGCTAAATCTGAAGGTCAGTTAGATGAGTCTATTTATAATGACCCAAATGCAGCGAAAGATTTAGAAAACATAAGTAAACCTATGAGTTAATAAATAACTTCGCATTAAAAAAACCCTTGATTAGTTCAAGGGTTTTTTATTGGCCAAAGCTAATTAAGCTTAAAGTAATCCACTATTTATGGGTTTAATGATTTAAACTTAGAAACTAAATTAACCCCGGCCTTATTAACTGCACTACTAAAACCAAGTGCTAACTTGTCACTTAAACCTTTTTTAATCTTATATTTAATCTTATAAATTTGACGCTCATGTTGCTGCTCTAGCAATGCATCATCACTGGTTTTTATTACGTCTACCAAGCCTTTATCTATCGCTTGAGTTGCAAACCAATGCTCACCTGTAGCCACTGAGCTTATATCTAAACTTGGGCGCTGTGTGCTTACGAAAGTTTTGAATAAACCATGAGTTTGCTCAATTTCTTCACGAAATTTTTCACGCGCTTTATCAGTATTTTCGCCAAATAAAGTAAGGGTGCGTTTAAACTCCCCTGCGGTTATTTGCTCAAATTCCACATCGTTTTTCTTTAATATTTTATTAAAGTTAGGTATCTGCGCTATTACGCCAATCGAGCCTACAATAGCAAATGGCGCTGCAATAATTTCATCAGCAACACAAGCCATCATATAACCACCACTTGCTGCCACTTTATCTATAGCAACACTCAAAGGTATACCTGCATTTTTAATGCGCTGTAACTGTGAAGCTGCCAGCCCATAACCATGCACTACTCCGCCACCACTTTCTAAACGAATCAGTACTTTATCTTTGCTCGCATCAGCAATAGAAATAATAGCGGTTATTTCCTCTCTTAAACTCTCTACTTCATGTGCATCCATACTGCCTATAAAATCAACCACATATAATCGTGGTTTTGGCTCTTTATTGTCATTTTTTTTATTGTCTGCCTTAAGCTTTTTTTGATGTGCTTTAAGTTCTTTTTTACCTAAAGTATTGTGTAAAAAGCTTTGTTTAATATTATCTAGTTGTTCAGATATATTATCTATTTGTATTTCACCCTTTTTAGCTTTTGGCTTAACTGCCGCACCAACTATCAGCATTAAAATAATGGCTATAGCAATAACAAAAGTAACCGTTTTAGCGAAAAACAAACCGTATTCGTATAAAAATTCCAACACTTTTCTCCATTTATAAATTTCAGCTAATTTAGCATGCTTTTTAACAAAAAAAAGCCACTAAACAGTGGCTTTGGTTACTTAATTGCGTTGTAAGCTATTAATCGGTCACAACATCACTATTTGTAATTAACAACAAGCGACCACGAGCGGCTAAGTAAGTTGCAATTTGCAATTGCATTTCAGAGTTAGCAGCTAAGCTACCTGCAGCATCCGAACCCGCCTCTTCGCTAGGCGCTGGTGTTAATACTGAACCATGATGCCCTTTAGTAAATTTAACTAAATAGCTAGACGGCGTGGCACTAGGTGCTTGTGATGTACTCACTGTATCTAAGCCCATAAAGTTGGCCAGTGGTAAACTACCTGCAAGCGGATTGCTAGCAACACTTGGAGGAATAACTTGATCTGACTTATTACCTGCGCCATCGCCCACTACCACGTTCATATATACAGGCGTTTCGAGTGCTTTAACGGTTGCGGCATAATTAGTTGGATCGCCACTATCTAGTGCAGTTTGCGCTGCAAAAGCAAATTGAGTCATTACGCCTTTAATATTTGCCAGCTTACCCGTTTCGCCAGCCATAGTTAAAGCCGTTGCATATTCGGTATAACCACATGATAGGAAGTCTTGCATATTTGGTAGTAACACACCGCAGTTAGAAATTGCATCACCTTGTAAAAATGCATTAAATTCAGTGGCTTCGGTTGTACCTGCTTGTGATAATACCGAGCCTTGAATAAATGGGCCAAACGCAGGTGATTCTAATAAGAAACTGGCAATACCACCGCCGCCACTTGCAAGCGCAACTGTATTAACGTTAAACAGTGGGTCAAGTGTTTCAGCCATTGGGCTATTTGCTTGGGCAATAAACGCCGGTGCTACAATTGAACCCAGTGAGTGACCAACATAGCTCACATCTTTACTGTTTATACTTGTATCATTAATAAAGTTTAGGCCAAGACGCAAGCCTAATAAATCGGCGCTTGATTGACGTAAACTATCACGGGCAACAAGCAGTGAGCTTAGGTTCATATAACTAAGTACTGAACCTGTGGTTGCATTAAAGTCATCGTTACCGTCTGCATCTACGTCAATTCCTCGCTCGCCATGGCGCGGATGATCAATTGCAATTGTGGCAAAACCCTGAATAGAAAGCTGCGCCGTTAATGTCAGCATGGTTTCTTTATTGGTAGTAATACCGTGCTGCATAATAACCACAGGCCAGCCACTTTCAGGCATAGCAATAGGTGCTAATTGTAAACTTGCGCGCACACCATTAATTATAGGCAAAATAGGTTTAGTCACTTGCACTGGCACATCGGCCATACTTTGCACTTTAGGAATTGAATTATATTTGGTTAAATGACGCGTGCTATCTAACCCTAAATCACGTAATTTACCACCGCTTAATGCGGCACATGCGCCGTCATTTTCACTAATTGGATCAGTAGGAAATGCAGCACCTGCTTGTGCTTTATAACCCAATACAGCAACTGCGTTATCACACATGCCTTGCCAATAAGTGTCGTTTAAATCGCTAATTTCTTTACCTGTAGGCGTACCTAAATACATAGGCAACATAATGCTACCTTTTTGATACTGCACACCTTTAAAGGCGTCACTAACAGTAACACCTTGTGATTGAAATACTTGCTGTACATTTACCATTGGCTGAGTAGGTACAGTAATTGCTGGTGTCGGTAAATTTGGATTTTGCAGGCTCGCTGCTAATAACTTTTTAATTGTACCAAGCACAGGCCCTGCCGATTGCATGGTCATTGCAGCAGAGAAAATAATCTCATCTTTAGTAATATTGCCTGAACTAACCACTACATTTTCGTAGCTATTAACTACGCCTTGCAGTGATAGTTGTTCTGGCGTAATTAATGGCGCTTCTTGTTTTACTGTAGCGTAAGTAGATGACGGCTCAATAGCACGCCCTTGTGAGTCTTTAAGCTCTGTGGTTAATACATTAATATAAGAGCTGCCGGCTTTAAATGGCTTAAGTGGAATAACCGCCACCGCATCACCAGATGCTTGGGTGATAAAGTCCACACCAAATTGTAGTTCACCTACTAATTTACAGGCAGCACCTGCAGGTGCTTGTGAGCATTGTTCATCTGTTAAACTTGCTCCCATTATTACTTCAAAAATACGTACTGAACCTGGTGTACCTGCAGAGGTGGCATCTAGGCTTACATTTGGTGGGAAAGTTAAATCTATTTTAAAAGGAACTTGAGTAGACCAGCCATCAAGCGCACCTAGTGCAAGTTGAGGGTTAGCATAAGCAGCACGAGGAATTGACACATTAGCGTCATTTAACTCCCCAGGAATATTTAAAGTACCATCTTGGGTACCGCTCATTAATAAATCATTGGGTACAGATATAACCCCATTAGCGGGATCAAACTTTACCGTCGCCTTTGGGATAACTGTAACCGAATCGTTTTTAACATCTTCTAGCGTTTCTCCGCCGCCACAACCTGCAAGAGCAGCTGTAACCGAGAGTGAGAGTAGCATTTTTTTCATATTGTTGGCTCCGCACATATCTTATTTTTATAGTGTGTTTATTAAGTATATTAAGTTAAAACAATGTAATCAGTTTATTAATGAGACATTAGACCAGTTAAACTTAACGTAAACTTTCTACTTTCGCCACCTAAATTTACAATAAATTCGATTACTTAATGTTTTGCTATGTTAAAATCAAAAAAAATTCATCCATGGGTACATTTATGAACACCTATCAAGCTGCTGAAAATGCACTTAAAGATAAAGTTATTTTAATCACCGGCGCAGGTGATGGAATTGGCCGAGTAGCTGCAATTACATACGCTAAATACGGCGCAATTGTTATTTTATTAGGCAAAACAACTAATAAACTAGAATGTGTTTATGATGAGATTGTTAAAGCAGGTTATCCACAACCGGCAATAGTCCCTATGGATTTAAAAGGCGCAACTAAGCAAAACTACCGCGATCTGGCTGCCACGATAGAGTCTCAATTTGGCTGCCTTGATGGCTTATTAAATAACGCGGGCATTTTAGGCACGTTAGGGCCACTTGAGCACTTTTGCTCGTCAACCTTTGAAAACATAATGAAGGTTAATGTCACCGCGCAAGCTATGATCACTAAAGCGCTGTTTCCTGTACTGCGCAAATCTAAAAATGCATCTGTAGTATTTACATCATCTGGCGTGGGCCGTAAAGGTCGCGAATTTTGGGGGCCTTATGCTATTTCGAAATTTGCTGTAGAGGGCATGATGCAAACATGGGCATGTGAAGTAGGTAAAACCAATATACGTATTAATTGTATTAACCCTGGTGCTACACGCACTTCAATGCGCGCTAGTGCTTATCCTGGTGAAGACCGAGATAAACTTGCAACACCTGAAGACTTAATGCCTACTTACTTATATTTAATGAGTGATGATTCGAGTAATGTGAATGGCGAGTCGCTTGACGCTCAAGTAAAAAAATAGCTATTACTCTAATGTAGATACAAAAAAGCCGCTCAAAATTTTGAGCGGCTTTTTTAATTTCTAAATAATAAGCTATTTACGTTTTGTTGGTTTAACACGTTGATTATGCTTTTTAACTGCTTTACGTATTTGGTTTATTTTTGCACGCTTATCTTTGCGTTTTTCAGGCATTACAGAAAGCTTAGTTTGTGTTTCACGCCCTAACTTAACTGTTTTACGTAAATAGTTTACTGTGTCTAAATCGTATTCAATCCAACCACCTTGTGGTACGCGCTTATCCAGCTCTAACTTACCGTAACGAATACGGATCAGGCGAGAAACTTCCACCTCTTGTGATTGCCATAAACGACGAACTTCTCGGTTACGTCCTTCATTAAGCGTTACATTGTACCAACGGTTTATACCTTCGCCGCCCATAGGATTAACCGTTAGAAACTTTGCTGGGCCATCTTCAAGTTCAACACCACGGGTTAAATTTTTAATGGTTTCTTTGGTTACTTCACCAAATACACGGGCTGAGTATTCACGTTCAACTTCGTAACTTGGGTGCATGAGTCGGTTTGCTAATTCACCATCGTTAGTAAATAGCATCAAGCCTGCGGTATTAATATCTAATCGGCCAACCGCAATCCAGCGCTCGCCATCAATACGAGGGAGTCGGTCAAATACAGTACGACGACCTTCAGGATCTTTACGCGTGCTTAACTCACCTTCAGGCTTGTTATACATAATTACGCGACAAATTCTATCCGCTTTTTCTTCAATTTTTACTGTATGGCCATCAACGCGAATTGAATCTGTTTCTTCAACACGATCGCCTAATTTAGCCACTTTGCCGTTAACGCTAACGCGGTTTGCATCAATGTATTTTTCCATTTCACGGCGTGAGCCTACGCCAGCACGGGCTAGGACTTTTTGTAACTTTTCACCTTGTATAACACTCATTCGGATGGTTCTCTCACAGAAGGATCACTTAATAACTGGTTAATTTTACTTTGCTGTTGCTCTGGCAAGGCAGGTAAATTATCTAAACCTGTTATCGAAAAATAATCTAAAAATTGTTTAGTAGTCGCATATAGCGCCGGCTTACCCGGCACTTCTTTGTGGCCTACCACTTTAACCCACTCTCTTTCGAGTAGTGTTTTAATAATATTTGACCCCGTAGTAACACCACGCACTTGTTCAATTTCGGCGCGTGTAATTGGCTGCCTATAAGCAATTAGCGATAATGTTTCGAGCAAAGCACGCGAATATTTGGGCGCGCGTTCTTGCCATAAATTACTTAGCCAAGGGCTTAAGCTACTACATGCCTGAAAACGATAACCACTGCCTACTTCTACCAAACGAATACCACGGGTCTGAAAATGTGTTTGTATTGCTATTATTGCATCGTTTATACGCACCATAGATATTGCTAAATCGGCTAAAACAACATCCTTTAGATGACGTTTACTTAATGGTTTGTCAGCAACAAAAATCGCCGCTTCAATGATCTCAATTAATTGCTCATCACTAACTCGCCGACCCACCATAAACGCTCTTAAACTAATAAACACACACAGCCAACTATTATGCCAGAACTACAGCAAAGTAGGAAAACATATCGAGCAATTTAGTAAATCAAAGCCACAAAAAAAGCCAGTGCACAGCACTGGCTCCTTCCTCACACTTTAAAATGGTGTGCTTAGCTGTTATTGGCGCTTTTAAGTGCGTCGTCTTCAGCGACTGTATTGCCATATTTTTTTATGTAAGTTACAAATTCACGTTTGCTAACACGCTTGTCTTTATTTACATCCATATAGCCAAAGTGATTTGAAATATCATCATCGTCTGCTTCTTCAACCGAAATATAGCCACTTTTATCGTTATCTAAACTCGAGAAACTGCTTTGTATTTTATCAAATTTAGTAATATCCGCTTTAAATGCTGATTCGCTTACTTCACTGTCTGTGGCAACTTTTCCGGTATTTAATTGCATGTACGCATTAAATTCATTGCGACTTATTTGATTATCCATATTTGTATCAATATTTGAAAAGTGTTGCCAAATATTATCGTCATCGGCTTCAACTTTCGAAATAAAACCATCACTATCGTTATCTAAACTTGCAAAGTCACTATCAATTTTGTCTAACCCTTGGTTAGACGCACAAGCTGCTAAGCTTAACGTTGCTAAAATAGTAGAGGCTAATGTTAACTTTTTCATAAGACGTATCCTTGTAGTTAATTAATGTCACTTTAACTAATACAAGTTAAATGCCAAAAACACTAACCCCTTAAAATCAATTGGTTACAACAAAAGCATAAATAAAAAAACTAACGTAGCGCATTATAGTAATGAAAGCTTTGCTTCATGCCTTGTAATTTTTGCACAAAATATTGGTGTAATACCGGACATTACAGCGAGTGTTTTTACACTTAAAAGTTCAGCCAATAACTTCCTTGTTTCGGGCGTGTTATGTAAGTGTATTTACTGATATAATTTAACGCATTATATAGAACCAATTTTAAGGTATATGCTATGAAAGTGATTTCTTTCAATATCAATGGTCTGCGTGCGCGTCTTCATCAATTACAAGCTATTATCGACAAACATCAACCCGATATTATTGGCCTACAAGAAATTAAAGTTCATGACGAGGCATTCCCACTAGAAGATGTACAAAAAATGGGATATCACGTTTATTATCATGGCCAAAAAGCCCATTACGGCGTAGCTATGTTATGCAAAAAAGAACCTAAATCGGTATTTAAAGGCTTTGCCACTGATACTGAAGAATCACAAAAACGCATGATCAGTGTTACCGTAGAGCAAGACAATGGCCGTGATTTAACGGTAATGAATGGTTATTTCCCGCAAGGTGAAAACATTAATCACGAAACCAAGTTCCCGTATAAACGTCAGTTTTATAAAGATTTAATGACCCACCTGCAAACAAATCATACCCCTGATGAAGACGTGATTGTAATGGGCGATATTAATATTTCACCTACCAACCTAGATATAGGTATTGGCGAAGTAAATGCTAAACGTTGGTTAAAAACCGGTAAATGTTCTTTTCAACCGATAGAGCGTGAATGGCTGGCAACATTACTTAATTGGGGCTTTAAAGACACCTTTAGAGAGCAAAACCCAGAAACCAGCGATCAATACTCGTGGTTTGACTACCGCTCAAAAGGGTTTTTAGATAACCGTGGCCTACGAATTGATGTTGTACTTGCAACACATGAGCTAGCCGCGCGTTGTATAGACACAGGTATAGATTACGAATTACGTGGCATCGAAAAGCCATCGGATCATGCCCCTATTTGGTCTGAATTTAAATAACCCTATGCTTAGCCTCCCAATGCAAGGGCTACTTTGGGCCCTTGTAATCGCTATAAGCTTATTTAGTATTGATAAAGCGACCTATAAAGCACTCTACAATGTACCCATACGCCAAACAGGAGTACTTGCATGTGCGTTGGTGTTTGCTGTTTTATGGCGCATTAAAGCTGGTATTTTAACGGGCCTTGATTTACATATTTTAGGTATTACTGCAGCTACACTTATACTCGGTTGGCGTTTAACTATTTTAAGTAGTGTTCTGGCAACGGCGCTATTAGCCGCATTTGGTTTAATTGAGTTTGAGTTACTGCCAGTGCAATTGCTTATTGGCGCATTTATTCCTATTTTATTGAGCTACTTGGCTTTTATTGTTAGTTATCAGTATTTACCGCGCCACTTTTTTGTTTATATATTTGTATGTGCGTTTATTACGGCTGGGTTTATCGCCTGTATAAAAATAGCTTTAGGGGCATTATTTTATCTTGCTATTGGTCAATATAGCTGGCAACAATTAGCAGATAATTACGTTTACTTAAGCGCTATTATTTGGCTGCCAGAAGCCATGTTAAACGGTATGGCTATTACAATTATGATCACTTATCGCCCACATTGGGTAAAAACTTTTTACGATAAGGACTACCTAGGCTCATGAGTCTTGAATATAGCTGCCCACTGTGTAGCAACTTACTAATAAAAACAGCTAATATGCTTCGCTGTGAAAACAACCATAGTTTTGACTTTGCAAAAGAAGGCTATGTAAATTTATTGCCTGTACAGCAAAAAAACTCAAAACAACCTGGTGACTCATTAGAAATGGTGCAAGCTAGGCGCGCTTTTTTAGAGCGCAACTATTATGCCTTTTTACAGCACGAACTTGGCCAAATTATTAGTGATATAGCAGCTAATAATATTATTGATTTAGGGTGTGGTGAAGGGTTTTACACCCAAGCTTTAGCTAATAATACCCAAGCCACTGTGTACGGGGTTGATATATCGAAGGCGGCGGTAAAATATGCGGCAAAACGCTACAGCAATTGTTACTTTAGCGTGGCATCCATTAGCCAAGCCCCTTTTAAAAGCTACTTTGCCGATGTATTGGTCAGTGTATTCGCACCATTATTTACTCAAGAACTAGCAAGACTTGCTAAACCCGGTTCAACACTCGTAGTGGCAAGCCCCGGACCTCAGCATTTAAAAGAGTTAAAAGAGTATATTTACTCAAGTGTTAATGAACATACACAAATAGAAGTACCTGCAATGTTTACACAAACATCGCAAACACTCATCACTGAGCAAGTTACCTTAAACTTTAGCGACGTTAAAAACTTAATAATGATGACACCATTCGCGTGGAAGTTCAGACCCGAGCACTGGTTAGCACTCGAAGAAAAAGGTGAACATAATGTCACCTTATCGTTTTATATTACACAATTCACAAGAGATAAAAGCATAGCTGTTGCGCACATATAAAGGCAACAGGCGCTTAAAATTGCTCTTTAGTGAACGTTTTGTCCATTTTATCAAACATATCATTAAGTAATTCTTCAAGCTCCAAGTAACGGGGCTTTTTTTCGCTACGCTGTGCTTGATAGCCATTAGCCACCATTTTAGCATAAAGCTCGTTATACCAACGTTGCATAGCAGGCTCTAACTCGGTTTGCGCTCGTTTTCCTAACCATAACAAACCTTGTAAAGGGAGCGATATAAAAAAAAGCGCACTTGCAATTGCTTGCGGTAAAAAGTCAGAGCCAAGATAATTTAACTGAAAAAATAACGTTAGCATGGCTAATATTGGCATTACCGTAATCGCCAACTCTGTCGCCTTTATTACTTTAAACTCAGCAAACAAAGGAGCTAATTCTTTTCGCATTGGCCATTTTTTAGCGTACACACGCCCTATTTGTACTTGCGACATCACACTTTTTTGCATCATGACTCCTCATACATAATATCAACACTACCAATAACATTGGTTGTTATCATGATAGTGTAACACAAATTATTTTATATGGAATTTTCATAAAAACGCACTAAACGAGTAAAAAATCACTCATACTTTAAGGCCTTTTGTTTGAACAGGTTTCGTCTCAATATTAATACATACGCTGTTAAGTGCTAAATGGATCTTTTCTAAACTAATAATTTTAAACATTATAATCAGTACGTTAAGCCACTTATACGCCACAATTCCCACAGTTACCCACAGAAAATGTGGACAACATAATTAACCTCACTTTTGCTAACGTAACCACAACTAGCTTAGTTGCTGTTACTACTTTAATTTAAGGTTAATGATCTATACTATAACCTTATAGTTATTGCTGTTCGTCGGGCTTTTAATGTCAAAAAAAGCATTACAATTGCATAGTACAGTCGATACCGATTATATATTAGTAAAAAAACACACCGTAGATTTAGCTATTACCGCTTTGAAAAAAGATGGCTATAACGTAATTTTTGAGTGACTTATGAAACCGCAAACAATAGATTATTTAGCTCAGAATAAATTACCTCGTCATGCCATTAATATTACTAGCCCATTTTCAGGAAAAGTAATAGCACTTAACGAACACCCCGAACCACTTTTTCGCTTTGGCACATTAGGCCCAGGTATTATGGTACAGCTAAGCAACCATAAAATATTAGCCCCGTTTGACGGCACTTTGCTGCAGGCAAAAAATGCCGGCACCGAATTTATTTTACAAGCTAAAAACGGCCTAAAAGTACTGATTAATTTAACTATTGCGAGCTCGCAACACATTACCCATACCCACATAGCTCAGTTAAATGGTAGCAAAATAAGTAAAGGCCAACGCCTTGCTTATTTTGATTTACGCGAACTTGATACACCTATGCTAGCAAGTTTAATTTTGCTCAATGGCCACAGCCTAGGTACATTTCACTTTTCACACTCGCAGGTAAATGCGGGTGTCGATACTTTATTAACTATTATTAAAAAGAAGTAGATTTATGATCACCCTTTACGGCATAAGCAATTGCGACACTATAAAAAAAGCTAAAAAATACTTAACCGATAACAACATTGAGTTTACTTTTCATGACTATCGCAAAGATGGCGTAAACGAGAGTATGGTTAGTAACTTTGCTGATAAACTTGATTGGGAGCAGCTTGTAAACAAGCGTGGCACCACTTACCGCGCCTTAAGCGATGATGAAAAACAAAGCTTAACTAAAGAAAAAGCGATACCGTTATTAGTTGAGCAACCTGCAATGATAAAACGCCCTGTATTGGTTAATAACAACGAGTACCACTTAGGTTTTAAAGCAGCACAATACGATGAGATTTTTAAATAATGACAGATGACGTAATCGCTCTAGCGCAAGCGTTAATACAACGCGAGTCGGTAACACCTGAAGATGCTGGCTGCCAACAAATGATGAACGATAGATTGCAAGCAGTTGGCTTTAACATCGAATCGTTATTTTTTACCGACACCTTAAATACCTGGGCACGCAAAGGGACGCAATCGCCACATTTTTGTTTTGCCGGGCACACCGATGTAGTCCCCACTGGCCCTGAAAAAAACTGGCAGTACCCGCCATTTTCTGGCCTAGTTGAAAATGGTTTATTACACGGGCGCGGTGCAGCCGATATGAAAGGCTCATTGGCTGCTATGCTGGTTGCTACTGAACGTTTTGTAACAAAGCATCCAGATCATAAAGGCTCTATTTCTTTTTTAATTACTTCAGATGAAGAAGGCCCATTTATAAACGGCACTACTCGGGTAATTGACACCCTAGAAGCGCGCGGTGAAAAAATAGATATGTGTTTAGTTGGCGAGCCTTCATCTCGTGATGTATTAGGCGATGTAGTTAAAAATGGACGCCGAGGCTCACTTACCGGCTTTTTAACTGTTAAAGGTATACAAGGGCATGTGGCATACCCGCAGTTAGCGCAAAACCCTATTCATTTAACTACCCCTGCCCTCACTGAGCTAAGCCAAACAGTATGGGATCACGGTAACGAGTACTTTCCCGCCACTAGTTTTCAAATTTCAAATATAAATGGCGGCACTGGGGCCGGTAATGTGATCCCCGGAGAGTTAGAAGTACAGTTTAACTTTAGGTTTAGTACTGAAGTTACTCATACGCAATTACAACAACGCGTTAACGCTATTTTACAGCAGCATAATTTAAATTATGAATTAAGCTGGATTGTAAACGGCCAACCGTTTTTAACAGAGCACGGCCCACTGGTTGACGCCACAGTAAAGGCAATTAAATCGGTAACCGGTTTAACAACAAATCTAGAAACGACTGGCGGTACATCAGACGGGCGTTTTATTGCTCAAACCGGCGCTAAAGTAATTGAGCTTGGCCCGCGCAATGCCACTATTCATAAAGTAGATGAATGTGTAAGTACCGATGACTTAATTGCACTGTGCGATATTTACGAGCAAATTTTAGAAAACCTACTAACGTAATGAACTCAAAAAAAATAACCACAATGTGTATTACAGGAAAAAGTGATACACATTTAACCCAAATACAAAATCATCGTTTGCACTGCAATATTGTTAATGATTTTTTAGCACTGCAAAGTGCCGCCAAAGCAGCAGGGTTTGAGCTTACAATAGCTTCCAGCTTTCGTGACTTTAACCGCCAAGCGGCTATTTTTAACGCTAAATTTTCAGGTGCACGCCCTGTTTATAATAAACAACAGCAAGTTGTTGAATTAGATAACTTAAGCGATATAGATAAATGTATTGCCATTATGCTCTACTCTGCACTGCCTGGCGCAAGTAGGCATCATTTAGGGACCGATTTAGATGTGTTTGATAAAGCGGCAGTGAGTGATGATTACCAGTTGCAACTCACGCCCGATGAATATCAACAAAGCGGCCCATTTGCTCCACTGAGCGACTGGCTAGATGCTAACTTAGCACTATTTGGGTTTTATCGGCCTTATCAGCATGACTTAGGTGGTGTAGCCCCCGAGCTTTGGCAT
Organism: Pseudoalteromonas sp. 19-MNA-CIBAN-0066; assembly: GCF_040308705.1. Classification (NCBI taxonomy): domain Bacteria; kingdom Pseudomonadati; phylum Pseudomonadota; class Gammaproteobacteria; order Alteromonadales; family Pseudoalteromonadaceae; genus Pseudoalteromonas; species Pseudoalteromonas sp. 19-MNA-CIBAN-0066. Next base: position 130,894 of record NZ_JBEONZ010000002.1, on the reverse strand, counting down.
ATTAGCCATATTAAGCAGTCGCAATTACTGGTTAATATGCTTAGTCTGCAAGTACTGCATGAGTGTATAAGTAATAGTGACCTATTAGCCAAAGAGGCTATTTTAGCCAACTTACCCATGCTTTATGAGCGCTTTATAATAAACGTTAGCCCTGTTTAACAGGGCTGTTTTTTATTGAGCGTAAATACCAGCACTGCCCCCAAAATAACACTGCTGGCAACTATAAATTGCACGGTTAACTGCTCAGATAAAAACACCACGCCCGCAATGGCAGCAAGCACAGGTACACATAGCTGCACCACTGCTGCTTGGGTGCTTTTTAATTTTGGCATTGCCGTATACCAAATACTGTAACCAATACCTGAAGCTATTGCGCCACTGGCACATGCAAGTAACACTCCTTCTATGCGGATACTTTTTATATAACCCATACCTATTATTAGCAATATAGGCAAAGCAACTAAGCTGCGAATAAAGTTAAATGCAGAGGTTCTCAGTGGTGATATACAAGCTTTGCCTCGTATACTATACACACCCCACGCTATGCCACTAATGGCCATAAGGGTCGCTCCAAATAATGAAGGTATTGCTGCAGAGGGCAACATTAAATAAACAAAACCGGCAAAAGCGCTTATAAATGCCAACCATTGTAATAGACTCAATTGCTCTTTTTTATAAATTCCCCAGCCAATCATAGTAAGTTGTACCGCGGAAAATAAAATAAGTGCACCAGTGCCGGTATCAAGCTCTATATACGCGATAGAAAAACACAATGCATAAACAAGCAAACTAATACTACTTCGCCAACTTCCTGTATCTTTTAATATTTCGCTATTAAACGTACCGTTACGTTTTGTAGTATTAGTATAAAGCAGCATAATAATGGCTAAACATACAGCCCCGCTAAGTAAGCGAATAACAGTAAAGTTCCATGCATCTATATACCCTTGTGCGAGCGCCATTCTGCACAATAAAGAGTTAGCGGCAAACGCAATTAAAGCACTTAAAGTGTACAACGTTGTTTTCAAAAACAATCCTTAGCTAAAATAAGTACAGTTAACACTGCTAATTTAATGATTTTTAGATTTAGTTATTATAATAACATTACAATATTAATACGATTAACGCTTCGTTCACTGCTCGGCAGTTATGCTACGCTTTTTTACAATATTTCACATATTTTTTTAATGAGTGTATGTTAATCTTATTAAGTAAATTTAAAGGAGTGCTCAGTGCGCCGTAGCTTAATATTTAGTTTTTGTTTTATTTTAAGTGGTTGTAGTACCATAGGATTTAGCGATCTATTTAATGACTATGCGACTCAAGTATCCCCTGTAAGACAAGCAATAGAGAGTAACAACATAGCGCAAGCGCAGTCGCTTATTGCTAAAAATAGTAGTATGCACAGTAGCTACTTACTTAATCAATTAGAGCAAGCGCGCCTTGCCGACTTAGCTAATATGCAAACCGATGCGCAAAGCCAATTTGAAAACGTTTATCAACAAGTACAAAACAAGCGCGAGGCTGCCAAAGTTCAGCTCAGTAGTGGGCTTGAACAAAGTAATGCTTTATTTACCAACGACTCGGCTATTACTTATATACCCGCCCCTTATGAAATGAGCATGCTGCATAGTTATAAAGCGCTTAATTACGTATATAAAAATGATGTTGAAGGTGCATTAGTTGAAGTTAGGCGGGCTAATAAAGTACAAGTAGACGCACTTATTCAAAATCAGGCAGCGCTAGATTCCGCTACAAAAGAAGCGCAGCAGCATTATCCAAGTATGAGTAAGGTTACCCGAGACGTTAAAAATGGCTTTCAAAATGCTTATACTTTTTATTTATCCGCTTTATTGTACCAAAGCAGTAAACAGTATGATGATGCCTACATTGACTATAAAAAAGCACTCGAAATACAACCCAACAATATTTATTTGCAACGTGATGTACTTCGCCTTGCTAAAAAACAAGGCTTTGATCAAGACCTAAGTGAGTTTAAAAAGCGCTTTGGTGAGGCAGCAAATATACCGTCTGAACAAGGCGAAGTAGTTATATTATTTGAACAAGGCTTAGTGCCTAAGCAACACGAATTTAAATTACGTTTACCTATTTTTACCTCTGGCGGTAATGCACGTTTTTATAGCTTAGCTATGCCAGTTTATAAAGACAACGCCTATGTTCGTAGCATTAATAACATCAGTATTAATGCCCAAAACTTAGTATTAAGCCCGCTAGTGCACATAGAATCACTGGCTGCTAAAACGTTAGAAGATCAAATACCTGCCAGAATAGCGCGGCAAATACTGCGTTTAGTCGCCAAAGAAAAAGTACGAGCCGAACTGGCTCGTAGCACCGGAGACGTAGGGAATATAATTGCGAACATTTATAACTTAGCCTCTGAGCAAGCCGATACACGCAGTTGGCTCACGCTACCAAATCAAATAAGTGTGGCGCGAAGTAGCTTAAACAGCGGCGCGCATTCATTAACCATAGGCACGCAAGCGCCAATAAATTTTACCGTTAGTAAGCAAAGGTTAACCTTAATTTATCTAACCTCTATAAATAACTACTTTAATTATCATGTAGTACAACTCTAGGAGCGATTATGAGATACATAATGCCATTATTTGCGGTTTTAATACTCAGTGCCTGTGCTGGCAAACCAGACACATCGGGTATAGCAATTGAGCAAGGTAATAAAACATTTAATCAGCAACTACGTGTTGATAACCCAGAGCTTGGTGAGAAACTAGCTATTAGTGACGTAAAAACACGTCAAACAAACCAATTAACTGACGTGGTAGTTACCTTAGCAAGCCAATATAAAAAGTCGCAATACTTACAGTATCAATTTAATTGGTACGACAAAGACGGCTTTGTTATTAAGGGTAATCACTCCCCTTGGCAAGCAATTACCTTATTTGGCTTTGCACAAACACAATTACCAGGGCTAGCACCCAGCCCAGATGCAGTTACCTTCTCATTAGCAGTAAGAGAAGTGTCTACCGATGCGCAAGAATTTAAAGAATAAAGGAAATAACAATGATCATACGTAAAAAATTCAAAACAGCTTCAACTTACGCGCTTATTGGTTTAAGTGTATTAGTATTAAGTGGTTGTGCAAATAAAGCGGTAGTTAGTTATGGCGACGCACAAGCCGTAGAAACCACTGACATTAACTTTGGCTCTACCGATTTACAAAAAGTAGCCAGCCAAATGACCGATTCACTATTAAGCTCTCCGGTTGTTGGCACCATGACCGCCAATAAACGCCCTGTGGTATTTGTTGAAAGAATTAAAAACAAAACCAGCGAGCACATTGATACCGAATCAATCACCGACTCTATTTCAACTCAGTTACTGCGTAGCGGAAAATTTAGATTTGTTGATATGACCCGAGTTGAAGCTATACGTGAGCAGCTTAAATTTCAAAACGAAGATGCATTAGTTAACCCCACGACTGCTATGGCATTTGGTAAACAAATTGGTGCGCAGTATATGCTGTACGGCAACTTATCAAGCATAGTTAAATCCAATGCTGACAAATCAGACGTATACTATAAATTTACCATGCGTTTAATGGATATGGAAAGTGGCTTAGTTGAATGGGCTGACGAAACAGAAATTCGTAAAACGAAAGAAAAATCAACCTTTGGCTGGTAGTCAATAGGAGTTAATTATGAAAGCGATTACTGTATTAATGTGTACATTACTTACAATTAGCGCACCTGCATTGGCTAATTACGAGCGCAATAAAGCAGTAGCAGTACAACAAGTGCTATTTGGCGATGTGCAATCAGTGCGTAATATTACTGAGCAAGAGCTAGTACAAGATCAAAGCAATGGTTGGAAAACATTTGGCGGCGCTTTGCTTGGCGGCGTTGTTGGTAATCAGTTTGGCGGTGGCAGCGGGCGTACCGTTGCTACTATTTTGGGCTCAGTGATAGGCGGCAATGTAGCGCATAATCAACAGCAAAAAAGCCATTACCAACAAACTCGTTTAGTAGAGTTATTAATACAAGTTGAAAATGGCGATCAATTTATGGTGGTTCAAAATCAAGACCAATCAATGCGCTTTAGCAAAGGCGATAGTGTAAGGCTGGTGTATTTAAACGATAACAGCGTACGTGTTGATAAAGCCTATTAATAGCAATTATATTAACTTTAGCATAAGTAAAAACGAGCCTAAATTGGCTCGTTTTTTGTGTGTTTTAAAAGTTAGGCTTGTCGGTAATCTTTAAAAAAGCGCTGCATTTTAGTCATCGCATCCGTTAAATCATCTTTGTTGGGTAAAAACACCAATCTAAAATGATCAGGCTCAGGCCAGTTAAATGCACGCCCATGCACCAGTAATATTTTTTCAGCTTTGAGTAAATCAAACATCATTTGCTCATCGCTTTTAATATTAAAGCGCGCGGTATCTACTTTAGCAAAAGCATATAAGGCACCTTTTGGTTTTACGCAGCTAATACCCTCTATTGCATTGAGCCCGCGCCACGCTATATCACGCTGTACATACAAACGCCCGCCTGGATTAATTAGGTTGTCGATTGATTGTACTCCGCCCAATGCTTGTTGAATGGCATATTGAGCAGGTACGTTAGCGCACAAACGCATAGATGATAAAATTTCTAGGCCTTTGCGTAAGTCACTCATAACCGACGTACGCCCACTTAACACCATCCAGCCCATTCTTAGGCCAGCAGCACGGTACGTTTTTGCTAAACCGTTAAAGGTAATAATAGGTACATCGTCGCACAGTGCACCAATTGAGCTATGCGTAATGCCGTCGTATAAAATCTTTTCGTAAATTTCATCACTTAACAGTAGTAACTTGTGCTCACGCGCTATGTCAATTAACTGCTGCAGTAAATCATCGCTATACACAGCCCCTGTCGGGTTATTTGGATTGATCAATACTAATGCTTTGGTTTTAGAGGTGATTTTACTTTTTATATCAGCAATATCCGGAAACCAATCTTGCTCTTCATCACATAAATAATGCACCGGATTGCCACCAGAGAGCTTAACTGCAGCGGTCCACAGAGGGTAATCGGGAGCGGGGATCAGCACTTCATCGTCATTATTTAACAATGCCTGCGTAACCATTTGAATCAGTTCGCTAACGCCATTGCCAATATAAATGTTATCTACATCTAAATTATATAAACCGCGTTGTTGATAATGCTGATAAATAGCCACCCGCGCCGAATAAAGCCCTTTAGAATCACAATAACCTTGGGCTGAATATAAATTGCGAATAATATCGCGGTGCATATCTTCTGGCATATCAAAGCCAAACGCAGCCGGATTACCAATGTTTAGCTTTAAAACTTTTTGGCCTTCGTCTTCCATTTTTTTAGCTTGGACTAAAACAGGGCCGCGAATGTCATAACAGACACCGTCTAATTTATGACTCATTTTAATTTCTGACATTACTACCTCTAAAGGGCACGAATAACCCTTAGAATAACTTAGTAAAGACGTAAAACACTAGTCAATTTAGTAACTTAATACTGAAATAAATTCATGTTTAATGCCTAAACCTACGCCTTTACTTATCTGCTTAACGTGATGCCAACCAGTTATTTAATAGCGTTTGAGATTGCGTCACTTGCGTCATTAACTGCGCTGATGCAGCAGTGGCTTGAGCTAAGTTATCGTTATTTAAACTTTGTTCAATTTCACCCGCTACCGCGGCCAAGCTATCGGCACCAAATTGAGCCGCATTCGACTTTAAACTATGAGCGTGGCGCACCGACGCTTCTTTGTCTTGTCCTATTGTGGCCAACACTTCTGAGCCTAAGCGCTCAAATTCCACACAACAAAAGTCGAGAGTAGCTGCAAATTGCTCACCTAATAACGATTCCATACTCTCTAATGCTGCTTCGTTAATACTTACTTCTGTCATATTTTAACCCTTAAAAACAATCTATACTTAATTAACCTTAATCTATAACACTCTATAGCTAAGCGTAAAAAAATCCAACTTAATTACCTTATAAATGTATAATTACTCATAATGTACCTTCACCAAAAGTAGTTTAAATGGCTCGCCCACTGTGTAATTTTTGTTTGTTCGCACTTAATACTTGTATTTGCAGTGCTGTAACCTCTATTAACAATAAAGTAAAAGTAATTATTTTACAGCACCCTAGTGAAGAAAAAGTAACAAAAAACACGGCTAAATTATTAAATTTATGCCTAGCTGATTGCCAAATAATCAAAGGCGAAAGTAATAACGACTTTGCGCAGCTTCGTGCCCTACCTGCCAGCTCAACCGTTTTACTTTACCCTAATGAGCAGGCTATAAATTTAGATAATAACGACGCGCTAAACACACTACTGCCTATTACGCACTTAATTGTTATTGATGGTACATGGAAAAAAGCCTATAAAATTTTACAGCTAAGCTCGCTACTGCAGCGGTTTCAAAGTGTAAGCTTTGCTAATTTACCTAAAAATCGTTACACAATACGTAAAGCTCCCCGCGCAGATAGCTTGTCAACGCTTGAGGCCGTTGCACATAGCTTACAGCTTATTGAACAGTTAAACCCTGCCCCACTTTATAATTTACTTGATGAATTAATACAAAAACAAACCCAACACATGCCTGCTCACGTAAAAGCACGTTACTTATAATTTATGATTAGTTTTTATAAATGATATTAGCGATGCGTAACTATCAAAATAGATTAAAACGCGGCTTTAGCCGTCAAGGTCCCGATTATCGTTTTGACGATCAAGTTGATTTTAGCGATATAAGAGACACTTTCGGTTTTAGATCTATGGTGGTAGGTAAATGGGTAAACAAAGAAGAGCGCTACATTAGTGCAAATTTAATTTATGATGCGCTTGCCGACTTAGCACAAATACTGCACTTACCACCTAAAGCAATTGGCCTGCGCGGTAAACTCAATTTTGCGTTTGGTGCTGGCGGACAAAAGCATGTACAAGCGCATTATAATGCAGCTAGCCAAACGCTTGCACTTGCAAAAAATGCCGGCGGTGGTGCGCTCGCCCATGAATGGTTTCATGCTTTTGATCATCATATAAGTGAGCATTTATTTGCAGCAAAACCACGCTTTGGTTTTGCGTCTAAACTGTGGTTATCAAACACGCCTAATTTATCGCATCCGCTCAATAATACGCTTAATGACTTTTACAAAAACGTGTTTTTAGATGCACAGGGCATTGCTGCAAACCGATTTGTACAAACGTGCATTGAATACGATAAAGCAAAAAATATGAATTACATGAGTATGCCCGAGGAGCTAGCAGCGCGTTGCTTTGAAGCCTGTATAGCCAGCCACCCGCATATAAAAAATAGCTTTTTAGTCAGTGGGCTAAAAAGTAGTGATTTAATATACCCAGATGATGAGCACATTAACGCTGCAAATAAAGCGCTTAACCAATATTTTGAATTACTGGGTTATGCGCTTCATAAGTTAGATGAGTAAAGTGCTTTATTTAATCATTACCTGTCATCGCTAATACGACTTGCTACGGCACTGTTTTGATCTTTGTACTTAGCATCTTTACGCGTATTGTAAGGATTAGCACAAGGGCCTGTAAGTGTTTCAAAACTCATAGCACCAATTTTCATCATAGGTCTTAGTGCTAAAGGGAGTTTACCTGAGTTATAAAACTCTAAAACAATATTACCACTCCAACCGGGATCAATTCGATGCGCGGTTACATGCACCATTAAACCTAATCGTGCCAGCGATGAACGTCCATCTAGCCAGCCTACAATGTCTGCTGGCAGTGTTACTTTTTCATAGGTAATAGCCAGTGCAAGCTCGCCTGGGTGTAAAAAAAATGCTTCGCCTTCATCTAGCACAATTTCGTCGCTCATGATTGACTCCATGGCTTTATTGAGCTGATCTTTAGGGCCACTTAAATCTACATATGCTGCTGTATGTGCATGAAAAGTTCTAAATTTATTACCTAAGCGTAAGTCGGCAGTAACACCCGAAATCATCTCATCTGTAGGTGCAGGCTCAATAACAATACGGCCATCGTTTAGGTATTCTTTAATATGTGTATCTGAAAGTCTCATGGTGTATTAATCATCCGTAATCACAATCTCTACCGAGTTGTGATGCTGTTGATAGTAAAGCGTGCTGGCTATAAGCCGCGCTGCTGCGCTGTAAGTTTTGCTTATTGCTGCCGTGTTATCGCAAGCAATAAGTTTGCCCTGCTCAGAGTATTCTCGAATATCTATTGCAAGCGGAATATGTGATAGCACAGGAACGCCGTGCTTGTGTGCTAGTTTTTGTGCGCCATCTTTACCAAATACGTGGTTTGCCTCGCCGCAGTGGCTGCAAATGTAATGGCTCATATTTTCAATTAAGCCCAGCACTGGCACGTTTACTTTATTAAACATGGCGATGCCTTTTTGCGCATCGGCTAAGGCTAAATCTTGGGGTGTGGTAACAATTACTGTGCCACTTGCCGGTACTTTTTGGCTCATAGTAAGTTGAATGTCACCCGTACCTGGTGGCATATCAACTATAAGGTAGTCAAGCTCGCCCCAATCAGTTTCATTTAGTAGCTGGCTAAGCGCCCCCGATGCCATAGGCCCGCGCCATACAGTGGCGTCATCGCTGGGTACTAAAAAGCCGATTGATTGTGCTTTAATACCGTTTGCATCAAAAGGCTGTAACTGTTTGTTATCTTTAGTGATGGGCTCTGCGCCTACCAAGCCTAAAAGCATAGGGATTGACGGGCCATAAATGTCGGCATCTAAAATACCAACTTTTGCGCCTTCGCTGTGCAGCGCGCCTGCTAAATTAACAGCAGTAGTCGATTTACCCACCCCGCCTTTACCTGAAGCAATAAGCACAATATGTTTAATTGTTTTAAATTTTGCAGGCTCTTTAAGCTCTACCGTGGCCGACACAGTTACTGCCACCTTGAGAGCGTTAGTAACATGCTCTGCCACCATTGGCATTTCCGACTGTGCAGCAAATGGCAAAATTAAAGTAATAGTGAGCGATTTATCGTCGTTTTGGGTGATATTCTTAATGAAGCTTTCATCAATACCCACAGCAAAAGCGGCACTACGATACGCGGCTAAAGCAGCAAAGATCGGTTGTTTTTGCACCGATTTAGAAGAGAATAGTTTCGACAGTCCAAACATAGTAATTAAATAACGTTTCTTTGATGAAAAGTGCCTCGGAATTATGTAACATTCAGGGCATTAACACCAGTCAATTAATACAAATCCACAAGCTGTTGCGTTGTTAGCGCTTAGCTTGTAAATAAATTAATGATTTTCATCCGTTCCTTAATAGGAACCGTCAATTCGGAATGATTATGGCACAGCGAAAGATCCTGATTACCAGCGCATTACCTTATGCAAATGGCCCTACTCACTTAGGTCATTTATTGGAATATATTCAAACTGATATTTGGTCACGTTTTCAAAAACTACAAGGCCACGAAGCCTATTATGTTTGCGCCGACGATGCCCATGGCACGCCTATTATGCTTAACGCGCAAAAGCAAGGGATCACGCCTGAAGAAGCGGTAGAAAAAGTAAGTATTGAGCGTCAACGCGACTTTGCCGACTTTAATATTAAGTTTGATAATTATCACAGTACCCACAGCCAAGAAAACAAAGAGCTGAGTGAGCTTATTTATAATCGCCTAAACGATGCAGGGCATATTAAAAGGCACACTATTTCGCAGTTATTCGACCCAGAAAAAGGCATATTTTTACCCGATCGCTTTGTAACCGGTACGTGCCCAACCTGTAAGTCTGAAAATCAAAATGGCGACAACTGCGACTCATGTGGTGCAACATATAGTCCTACAGATTTAATTAACCCGCGCTCGGTTATGTCTGGTGCTGAGCCTATTTTAAAAGACTCTGAGCATTACTTTTTTGATCTGCCAGCATTTGAAGGCATGTTAAAAGAGTGGTTACACTCGGGTACTATTCAGCAAGAAATGGCTAACAAGCTTGATGAATGGTTTACTGATGGCCTGCAACAGTGGGATATTAGCCGTGATGCGCCTTACTTTGGTTTTGAAATACCAAACGCACCAGGTAAATACTTCTACGTTTGGTTAGATGCGCCTATTGGTTATATGGCCAGCTTTAAAAACCTGTGTGATAAAAAAGGTATCGACTTTGATGCTTTTTGGGCTGCAGATTCAGACGCTGAGCTTTACCACTTTATTGGTAAAGACATTATTTATTTTCATAGTTTATTTTGGCCAGCAATGTTAGAAGGCGCTAACTTTAGAAAGCCAACTAACGTATTTGCCCACGGTTTTGTTACCGTAAATGGCGAAAAAATGTCTAAATCGAAAGGCACGTTTATTAAAGCACGTACTTATTTAGATAATTTAAACCCAGAATATTTACGTTACTATTACGCGGCAAAATTAAGCGGCGGCATTGTTGATCTTGATTTAAACCTAGAGGACTTTGCGCAACGCGTAAACTCAGACCTAGTAGGTAAAGTAGTAAATATAGCAAGCCGTTGTGCAGGCTTTATTACTAAAAAGTTTGATGGCAAGCTAAGCGCAACCGTTATGCAACCCCAGTTGCTTAAAGAATTTCAAGCAGCTGCACCAAGCATTACAGCCCATTACGAAAACCGTGAGTTTAGCCGTGCAATTCGTGAAATAATGGCGCTTGCCGACAAAGCAAACCAATTTATAGATGCCGCAGCACCTTGGGTACTCATTAAAGACGAAACTAAACAACAAGAAGCGCACGAAGTTTGCTCATTAGGGCTTAACTTATTCCGCGTGTTAATTACCTACTTAAAGCCTGTACTGCCTGAAATGGCCGATAACGTAGAAGCATTCTTAAATGACGACCTTGCATGGGACGGCGTGCAAAATGCATTAGTAAGCCACCCAATCAATAAATTTAAACCGTTAATGCAACGTGTAGAAATGGACAAAGTAAATAAAATGGTTGAGGAGTCAAAAGAAAGCTTAGAATCAAAAGTGACCATTGACCCTAATAGCCCACTGGCTAAAGAGCCAATTTGTGATGAAATTGAATTTGACGACTTTGCAAAAGTAGACTTACGCGTAGCAAAAATTGCTAAAGCTGAGCACGTAGAAGGCGCCGATAAACTACTTAAGCTAACACTTGATTTAGGCGGCGAAACGCGCCAAGTGTTTGCGGGTATCAAATCGGCTTACGCTCCAGAGGATATTGAAGGTAAGCTTACTGTTATGGTTGCTAACCTTAAACCACGAAAAATGCGTTTTGGTATGTCAGAAGGCATGGTATTAGCTGCAGGGCCTGGCGGTAAAGAGATTTACATTCTTAACCCAGACGACGGCTCAGAGCCTGGCATGCGTGTAATGTAAGCTTTGCTTATAAATTTATATTTGCGTTAATATTTTTGTTAATGTAAAAAGCCGCTGAATTTATTAGCGGCTTTTTTATTAACCCAGCTTGTAGGTTATATTTATTTTAGCTAAATGAATAACTAAGCATTGCGAGCTAATATAAATTATCCAATTTATATACCTAATTTGTGGAAAGTACCCTTCACCGCTGTTCCCATAAATCCAATATAAACCAATTAATGCATCGGCAATTGCCGCTAATACTAACCCTAAACTAACCAGCCATACTCCCAAAGGTGCGTTTAACCCGCAATATGTATTAAGCAGCACTAAACTCATTAATCCCACACTGGTTATAACAAAACTATGAAGCCCGGTTAATAGCAGTACATAATAACCTGCCTCTGGAATATGCATAAAATAAAAACAAAGCAGCGATATTAATAGCGTGCCCCCTAAATAAGCAGCCACATAATATAATGGATACATAACTAAACTACGGCTCGCCAACAACACAGCAATAAAGAGTAAGCTGTATCCGGGTACAAAAAACCATACAGAGTCAGCTAAATAGTCGTGCTTAATTACCTCGTTATAACGGTAATATTGATTATTTAAATTAAAATTTACCACGTCTCCACAAATGCATAGCACTAAGGAGGCTATACATAATAAGGCAATATAACGTTGTTGTTTGTTTTTAGTGTGTTTATATACCCAGCAGGTAATACTGGCGCTATTAAATAACAAAATAATTAAGGTTATTATTTCAATAGCTAAAAGCACTTTACTCTGTGGTGAAGGCCATAAACCATATATACCTGCAGCTCCCACAAAAAGAGCCGCTAACCAAGCTAAAAACGAAAGCGTAATGTGTTTATTCATAAAACAAATCCACTAAGTTGCTTTACGTTATTGTTTATTTTTGTCAGGGGTAGATTCTGCTTTCATAGTTTGCATCTCTTTTTCTGCTTTTAGCTTACATACGGCCAACTGCTCTAAACGCATGCTTTTAATTGCTTCTAGCGGATCATCAAGCGGTTTACTTTGCTGCGATAATGCATATTTAGCACTGTCATCATTTTTAGTTGTCATTATTAGCTACCTTTTATGTAATTTATATTTTGGGTTTATCATCATTTAGCTAAGCTCTTTGCAGCTATAATTTATACAGTACTTAAATTAACCAGATATCCGGATAATTAGCGATAGAAAAGCTTGAATAAATTATTGCTCAGCTGTACATTAGAATCCTCTAATGTACAAAGGTGTATTATGCGCTCTATTTTATTATTTACCAGCTTGGTTGTTTCATCAAGCGTATTAGCTAATAGCGACGATGCATACTTTGCTCGCAGCACTGTTAAAGCATTTTCAACTGATTTAAAAAATGTTTTAGTAAGTACCATGAAAGCGAGCGGGCCTGTTGCAGCAATTGAAGTATGTAATATCAGTGCGCCAGCTATTGCACTACAACACAGTGCTAAAGAGTGGGAAATTAGTCGTACATCATTAAAAGTGCGCAATCCTAATAACCAAGCTAACGAGTGGTTAAATTCAATACTGCTCGATTTTGAGCAGCGTAAAGAAAATGGCGAACCTATAGCAAATATTGAACATCAAGAACAAAAAGCCGATGCTTGGTATTTAGTCAAAGCAATTCCTACTGGGCAAGCTTGCTTAGCCTGCCATGGTAGTGAATTAAAGCCTGAAGTAAAAAACAAATTAACTGAGCTTTATCCAAGCGATAAAGCGACTGGTTTTAATTTGGGCGATATACGAGGCGCTTTTGTTGTAAAAAAGCACCCTTAAATACTATTATTATTCAAACTGTTAAACCTCTTACCCTGAGTGCTGGTTAAGTATTAATATTGGGGTTACTGCCTTATTTAACACATATTAAAGTAAGTGTTCTACAGGCAGGTAGCCAAATAACCAAGCCTGAAAACGTACCCAGGTGCTGGCCTCTGGCTCAGAGTTTTTACTTACCACTTTAGTGGGTGTAATTGATTCATCTAACCACAGTAAGTCGTGATTAAAACCCCACCAATTCTCAGTTTTAGTGACATCTAATCGCCATGCATGGCGAGGTAACTCTTCTAAAAATATATCTGCTGCTGTGCTTGCCATTTTGTCACTGTAAATTACAACACCTATTTCGGTATTTAAATTAATTGAACGTGGATCTAAGTTCATTGAGCCAACAAAAAGCGTATTACGATCAAAAATCATTGTTTTAGCATGTAAGCTCGCTTTTGATGAACCAGCTAAATCGGTGATTTTTTTATGTTTTGTTTTATCTTTAGATTTAATTTTAGGCTTAGACTTAGGTTTTACTGTAGCGCGTAACTCCCATAATTTAACGCCCGCCTCTATAAGTGACTCACGATAGTTTGCATAGCCGGCGTGCACAACGGGTACGTCGTTGGCCGAGAGCGAATTGGTTAAAATGGTCACATTAGCACCGGTATTAATCCAACGTTTTAAGCTTGCAACGCCTGCATCACCGGGAATAAAATAAGGTGAAACAATTAATGCTTCACTATGTGCATCATTAAGTAAATTACTTAATGCTGGGGCCATATAACCGGTATTATCATCACTCACATTCATTATTTTATCAGGATGATCGTATACTAATTCAGAGTTTGCCCAGTAAAGTGCTAGCTGTCCGCGTAGCAAATTATCAATAATATCCAGTGACTCTAAACGCCGTAGATAGGCTTTACTTTGCTCACTAGTATATATTTTAGCGAGTTGTTTTCGTACTTGTTCTAGTTTAGCTGCACTCGATGCAGGCGCTATATATTTAATCGCTACCGAGAGTGAATGATTCCAATATAAATCAAATGCAGTGGCCACACGCGGGGCAAATTCCCCCACGCCAAGTACATCTAAATCAGAAAAGTTAGTGTAAATATTGGCAGAAAAATAAGTATCTCCAATATTACGGCCACCAATAATAGCCGCCTGATTATCAACAATAAACGACTTGTTATGCATGCGCCTATTGATCTGTTTAAAATTAGTTAAAAAATCAACATAAGGTAAAGTGCGATTTGAAAACGGATTAAATAACCGTACTGACACATTAGGGTGTTGCACCAAGGCACTAAATAAAGCGTCTTGGCTTTCGTGGCCAAAGTCATCTAGTAACATGCGTACCCGCACGCCTCTATCGGCTGCACGAAGTAAGTAATGAGTGAATATTTTGGCCGTAGTATCGTTATGAAATAAGTAATACTGCACATCAATAGACATTTCGGCTTTTTCTATTAATAACAGCCTAGTTGCAAATGCATCAAGGCCATCACCAAGTAGATAGAACCCTGAGCTCGCAGGGTGTTTACTCGCCTCTAATGCTATGCCTTTAGCTAAGCTAGTATTTTGCGTTTTGCTAAATGTATAGCTAGGTTCGGCTTGAACCTTAGGATAACTAGCGCAGCCAAAAAGCATGCTTATAACCATAAATAAACAAAGGGAAATTGCCGATAAATATCGCATAAATGCTATCAGTTCTCATAATATGTGAGCCTAGTTATATAGGTGATTTAAATAATTATACTATTATTGGGCTGGTTTCTCGATAGTGTTAACTTTACTTGCCCTTTTTTTAACTGAGTAAATTGTAAAAGGTAGCATAATTAATTGATTTAATAAAAAACCAAATACTAGCCCAAACGCAATACCGGTAAAAGTAAGCGGTATGCCTAATTTAAAGTTATCAATAGTATTTTTTAATATACCGAAACGGGTGGGAGTAAACATATAAATTAGTTTTTCAAAAAAGTTACCCTGTTTAAATATAGTCATTCCACCTTCTAAATCTGCAAATAAATCAAGGGTTAACAGCTTTTGTTGTGCATCAGTTTTAACACTTGGCTCGCTATTGCGTAAGTGTCTATCAATCATTGCTTTAACACTGGGAAATGCATGCATTTGGGCGGTGGCTTTATAACCATCAACTTGCCATTTTGTTGCCTGATACAAGCCCGCTAAATGTTGCTGATAATGATCCGTAAGTTGCGGTACTTGCAACGCTATAATTAACGCAACAGCAAAGGTTAGCTTATCAAATATTCTTACTATCATGATTAATTCCCCTTAGCATTTGCGTATTAAAGTTAAAAGTCTATTTATAAATTTAATCTAAAAAGCGATCACTTATGTCCGCTGCTGGCAACCAACAAGCATTTGTACGCCCAAACCACTTATAACGTCTAGCACCAATAAAATCATAACCCCAATCTCGTAATGGCCGAGGTATTATGAGTAACACTTGCAACAACGGCCATAAACCCGATAACTGCCCAGCAGTACGAAGTGCCGCTGTTGACTTAAACCAAATGCCACTATCGTCAATAAGCACCACAGAACCCAGCTTACTTGTAGCTTCACTTCCCTGCTGCTTAAGTAAGTTTTTTGCTACAGTTGACTGCAATGACGCAAAGCGAAATTTTTTATATGGATCATGCTCAATCACAAAGCGTACCGAGCCTGTGCATAAATTGCATACGCCATCGAACAGTAATATAGGCGATTTTTTAGTCTTTAAGCTCATATTATTGACTCTGCTGAACAGGTGTTAAAAAATAGCAGGAATATCAAGCTACTATAATTACCATCAATTTACATTCGTTTTATTACTTTATGCAATACAACTCAATGGTATAACCCGGGTTTTTATTTAGCTGCTAAAATACAAACACGCTTATTCCAGCGCTTTTAATAATCGATCAGTTCGCGGTAAATAATAGTTATCGTAATCAAGCGATACAATTACTCGCTCTGCTTTACCTAACATTTCGCTACGCGGGATCAAGCCTATTACGCGAGAATCGGCACTGTTATCGCGGTTATCACCCATGGCTAAATAGTAATTATTCGGGATTGTGATTTTATCAAACCCTGCTAATCGCGACGCTCTATTGGCTACTCTTATTGAGTGTTTATGACCGTTTAAGTTTTCAATTTTATCAAGTGAACCTAAATTACTGTGCAAACTAGCATAGTTAAGCTTTTTACCATTAATAATAAGCTCGTTATCCTCAAGTGACACAGTATCGCCAGGTACGCCTATTACCCGCTTTATTAAGCGGTTATCAGCTTTTTTTGAATCAAATACTATGATATCACCTGCTTGTGGGTCGCCTAACTTCATTAGTGGTATATGCGTAAAGGGTAAGCGTAAGTCGTAAGCCATTTTATTTGTTAAAACTCTGTCGCCTACTTCAATGGTGGGCCGCATAGAGCCTGTAGGTACTTCGTACCAATCGGCAACTGCACTTCTAAATACGCTCATTAACGCAATAAATATGATTAATGAACGGTTATTTTTCCAAAACTTAATCAGTGTTTTCATACAATATTCCCACCATTTTATCGACTAAAACTAAGACGCTAAAAATCAATAGCAGTTCAATTGCTAATGTAACAAAACATGTTTAAGGTGAGCTAAAGTACCAAGGTATAAGGTTATACCTTGGTTAAAAGTACGGAGGGATTACTGATTTAACTTATCTTTTGCGGCTTGTACTTTCGAAAAGTCTAAACCTAACTCGTCTGTCGCTTCTTTAATTAAGTGCGGTTGAGTCATCACTACTGCCATTAGTTGCTGTAGTTTTTCAGGTGGTATACCAAGTTGTTGCACCATGGCCATTGCCATCATTGGGTTTTGCGTTAATGCTTCAAATAGCTCGGCTATTTGCTCGTCGCTAACATTATGATCTTTTAAAGTGGCGATAATTGGATTCATTATTAACCTTATTATGTGTGTTATAACTAAATTATATTGACTACCAGAGACATAAACAATGCCTATACATTACACTACTGGTTTATTCTACACTTAACACTACTTTACCGGCGTTTTCATTGCGCTCTAAAATAGCATGAGCCTCGCTTGCTTGGCTCCAAGGTAGCACTTTATATAAATTAAAATCGTAGCTTTTACTTGCAATATCGCTATAAAAACGCGCTACAAAATCATCTCTTAATGCGCGTTTAAACTCTATACTACGGTTTCTAAGTGTTGATGCATGAAACGAGATACGTTTTTGCAGTAAACGGGCAAAATCAACTTCAGCAAAACGACCATCTAAAAATGCCAGCATTACAATTTGGCAATCCATAGCCGCAACAGCCGCATTTTTGTTTAAATAACTACCCGAAACAGGATCTACAATTGTGTTAGCCGTTAGGTTATTAGCCTTCATATATTCTACAAAATCAGTGGTTTTATAGTTTATAGCATGATCGGCGCCCAGTGCTTTGGCATGTGCACATTTTTCATCTGAACCTGCGGTTATAACCACAGTTGCCCCTGCGCTTTTAGCCATTTGAATTGCAGCACCACCCACACCGCTTGCACCTGCATGAATTAACGCCGTTTGCCCAGCTTGTAATTTACCTAATTCAAACAAAGCACCAAATGCTGTTAAATATACTTCACTTATTGCAGCGCCCTCTCTCATAGACACGTCATCTGGTAACTCCATTAGCTGTTTGGCATCAACCGCAACATATTCACTGTAAGCACCACCAGCACATAAAGCAAAAACGCGTTTATTAAGCCAAATTTTATCAACTTTACCACCAATATCGCAAACGATGCCTGCGCACTCTAATCCTAATATTTGGCTGTCATCTTTTGGCGCCGGATACTTACCTTGGCGTTGCATACAATCGGCGCGATTTACACCAATGGCGGCTACTTTTACCAGTACTTCATGGCTCTTTAAAACCGGTTTATTGGTTTCACTAAATGCAAGTATGCCATCTTCATGAGAAATGTATTTCATTGCCACTCCTAAGCTTTATATAACTAAACGCTATTACTAAACGTTGCATAACTAAATTAATGTAATTTATATATGGGGATCAAAACACCTTATTTAAAGCGCCAACTTTGTTTATATGGATACACGTCGGGTAAATAGCCTTGTTGTACCTGTTGTTGGCACGTTTGCCAAAACTGGGCGTTAAATAAATCGCTGTGATGACTATTAAAAGCATTAAATGCCAATTCATTAGCACTAAAAAACACTTTAAATTGACTCGGAAAAATATCATTTGGCTCTATATCAAAATACGAGTCTGAACTTAGCTCTTCTAGCGCATTTTGCGTTTGCGGCACTTCTCTAAAGTTGCAATCGGTAAGTGGGCAAATTTCGTCATAATCATAAAATACTACCCGCCCCCAGCGCGTAACACCAAAGTTTTTCATCAGCATATCCCCAGGGAAAATATTAGCACCGGCTAAGTCTTTAATTGCTCTGCCGTAATCTAGCATCACTTGTGCAAGTGCTTTGCTGTCGCAATCATTTATATATAAATTAAGCGGGGTCATTTTTCGCTCAACATAAACATGTTTTAAAATAAGCGCCTTGCCCGAAATAATTAAACTGGACCCAATGTGCTCTTTCATTTGTTGCAGCAACTGCTCGCTAAAGCGGCTCAAATCAAACGCTAAATACCTAAACTCATGCGTATCTACCAGTCGCCCTACTCTATCGGCTTGTTTTACAAAGTTGTATTTTTCTTTTACTTGCGCTTTAGTGGCGGTTTTTGGTGCGCTAAATTTATCTTTAATTACTTTATAAACATGGTCTGAGCCAGCAATAGTAAACACTAGCATTACCATACCCGGTGTACCTGGCGCAGCCACATACTTAAAGCTCGCGGGGCTATTTTTAGTGGTATCGACTTTATAACGATAAAACTCTGTTTTGGCATGTTTTATAAAGCCAATCGCATTAAATAGCTCAAAGCGCTGTTTATGCGGCATAAGTACACTTAAGTAATCTACATAACGCGCTGGTTGGTCGGTATCGACCATAAAATACGTGCGCGCAAATCCAAATAGTAAACTTAGTTGGTCGGCGCCCATCATTACCGCATCAATTTTAAGCCCCTTGGGGGTATTTAAAATGGCAATAGCAAAGGGCATATTATCGCCATTTTTAGCAATGCATCGGCCTATTAAGTAACAGGCTTTGTTTCTATAAAAATGTGAATATGCATATTCTATATAGCCGTCGTTTAAGTTTATTAACTCATAAACTTGTCGACATTGTTGCTTAGCACCTTGCGTTAAAGTAGCCTGCAGGGTGGCAACATCTTGGTTTAAATTACTAAATGGCACTCTAAAAACCTGATTAGTGATCAGCGTTTTTATTGCGCTATTAAAACCATGCTGCAATGAAATACGTTTAACTAAGCTGTCGTATGGTCGAGGTTGAGTACGATATTTAGCTTTTAATACAAATAAATGCACAGTACGTATTTTTTTATCGTCCCAAATAGCACCAAAGGTAGAATTAAAAAAAGTATGCGCTATTGGCTCGTTTTCATGATTTTTTACCATGTTGCCATAAATATTTTTAGCTAATTGCCAGGTCTGTGGACAACTTAACTCCGCGTAGGCAATAACCTTTACCGCTTCACTTACACTTTTAACTTGGCGCTCATACACTTGTAAACGCTCGCGCATAGCACTTTGTACCTCGTGATATTGTCGCTGTTCAAAGCGGCTTTGTGCGCCTAAGGTTATATTTAAAAAGGTGGCAAACATAGCTTCAAACCCAGCAAAAACGGCGCGCGCTAACTTAGTCGCAATCACATCTTGCACTGTACTATTTTGCAGTTTATTCGTTATTATATCTGGCATATTTACTAGGCTTATTACGGCTATTATTTTTTAGTTGTTTACACCTTAGCAAGCAGGCTTTAATTTAGATAATTAATACAGTAAATAAATAAGATTGATTAAATGAATATAAGAAATGTCGATCTCAACTTGCTTGTGTACCTAAACGTACTAATAGACGAAAAAAGTGTTTCTAAAGCGGCTAATAAACTCGCACTTACCCAACCTGCTATGAGTAATGCGTTAAAGCGGCTGCGTGACTTATTTGACGACCCGCTTTTGGTGCGGGCTTCAGGCTCTATGGCGCCCACAGCAAAAGCGCTGGCACTAAAGCCCGAAATAGAGTTATTACTTAAAATGGCTGAAGAAATTACTCAGCCCACTGAGCTATTCGATCCGACAAGTGCCAAAGTAACGTTTAGAATTATGGCAAACGATTATTTAGAGTCGACGTTAATCGCCCCTTTTATAACTGAGCAGTTGAGTAAAAACCCAGGAATAAACTTTGATATACTCAGCCCAAGTGATGTAAATCTGCAAGATATGGAAAAAGGCACCATAGATTTAGCAATTAACCGCTTTAATGGCCTACCACGATCGTTTCACCAAGCTACGGTTTGGCGCGATAACTATTGTTGTTTAACGCACCCCAATAATCAATTTTTACAACAGTCGAGCCTAGAAGATTACTTAAAAAGCGAACATATTTGGGTAAACCGTGCAGGTTGGGGGCCTGAGCCCGCTGTTACTAATAAATCTGGTAAGCAAAAGTTAGGATGGGTAGACGAAGCACTGTGGCAATTAGAACAAACTCGAAAAATACGCGTTTTTACACGCCATTACATGATTGCCAGTTTACTGTGCCAGTCAGATAAGTTAATTGCTACATTACCACGTCGCCAAGCTAAGCTGTTAACTACGCATACTAACTTGGTTATCAGCCCAGTACCTTTTCAAATTGTACCTATTGAGGTAAAAATGATCTGGAGCCCATTGTTGCATCATGCATCGGCGCACCAATGGTTACGCAGAGAACTACTGGAATTTGCAAAAACAATTGCCGACAGGTAGTAATACTAGTGCAAAGGTATATAAAATTTACAACGAGTAACTTGCACAGTAGGTGTTGCAAATTACTCGTTAAATTCGCCTAAACTTAGGCTTTAATGCGTATTAATAAGGCTTATAGCGCTGTACATGTTTCAATTGCATCACCCGTGCTACCATCTTGCATATGGCTAAACAGCGTGCCTTCAGAGCCAGTACCTGATGCTTTAGTCCAAAACTCGTACTTGTCATTCATATAGCGCGCACCACTGGCCGACACAGCAATCTTCATTTCGTATTCTGTACCTAAATAGTCAACTGTTGCAGTGTCTGTAGAGGGGTAAGTTACCGCCATTGTATTACCACTTTCACACTGATAGTTATGCACTATTACCGCTGTTTGTGCCGTGTTTTTTACGTCGGTGTGGCTGTTGTCTTGTGGCTCATTACCACAAGCCGAAAGCATTAATGTGGTGATAATAATAGCAGGAGCAAAAATTTTCATAGCAGTCTCTTTATTGTTAGTTAGTGGTTAAACCATTGCCTGTGTAACAAGGTTATTGTTAAGTGTTATCTGTTAACTTACTAATAATAGATACTTATACCAGTGTGGTTAAGCCTCTGTATCTAGTTTGTAAAATTAACAACTGTGGCTACTGTAAGCTAATTAGGCTTAATGTAGCCTTGCTAAACACACTAAAATTCGTCGTAATTTAACAGTATTGATATAATCAATATCAGTTATTGAAAACAACAATTTTATTAATACTAGAGTTAGCGCTAGAGTGAAGTTAAGCCAACTAACTAAGAGTAATAATTATGCAAACTTCATCAAGCTTCACCCAACAAGACGGATTGTTTATTAATAGCCATTTTCATCAATTTATTGAGCAGCAGTTAGCACCACTAGCGGCGATGCCAAGCGATGATATTTATCAGGTACTTGCCACTTTAGTAGATGAATTTGGCTGTACTTGTCGTAAAACTAAACATAATGCGGATGATGTTTTAGATGTGCAAACATTGCTTAATGCTTATCAGCATAATAACCACCCTTATTGCAATGTAGACTCGCAAACAACAGAAGCTGTTCTGGATGAGCATTGCTGCCAAGTTCCAGCCATTATTGTAGTTGCGTTAATGGATACGCTTAGCGGCACATTTAATACCGACCAAGATGCACATGCTATTTATCATCGTGCTGCGCAGTTAACTAATCGTGCATGTACGCATCGCGTAAACCTTGTTAACGTATCTGCAGCCTAATAATGGTGTTGTTTAAAAGTGCTCGATGACCCTAAGTGCAAAATCTGTACAACTTAAGGGCATCGAGTTATGAGGCTCAGATAGTAAATCAAACGTAACCTCTCCCGCCGCTAACGTGCGCTCTAAGGCATTTTCTATTAAATTAGCCGCCTCATGCCACTGCATAAACTTAAGCATTAATACCGCACTTAAAATGCTGCTGCTCGGATTCGCTTTATTTTGCCCAGCAATACGCGCAAATGTACCGTGCGTGGGTTCAAAAAATGCTACCTCATTATTTAAATTAGCCGCCGGCATTATGCCTACTCCACCTACTTGTGCGCTAAGCATATCTGCTAAAAAGTCACCATTTTGATTAGTCGTTGCAACTACATCAAATTGCTCTGGGTGCATTAAACACTGCTGTAACATGTTATCGGCTATAACTTCTTTAATTATAAGTGGTGGCTGCCCTTGTCGTGGAATATGTAACCAACGGCCGTTTTCATCATCAATGGCTTGGTATTCACGCTTAGCGAGTGCAAAGCCCCAGCGTTTAAATGCACCATCAGTAAATTTAAGCACATTACCTTTGTGCACTAAAGTCAGCGATTCGCTGTTATTTTTTAGCGCGTAATTAATTGCGTAACGTACTAGGCGCTCTGAGCCTTCTTTAGAAATGTTTTTAATGCCAATTCCGCATTCTTGGGTAAACCTTAAACGCGTAACCCCCATTTCTTCGCATAAAAAATCGAGTACTTTTTCGCTTTCAACACTACCAGCTTGCCACTCTATACCCGAGTAAACATCCTCACTGCTATCGCGCAACACAGTGATATTAGTTAAATAAGGATTTTTTAACGGCGATGGCAATGCACTAAAGCCTTTTATAGTGCGCATATTGACAAATAAATCCATTTCTTGTCTAAGTGCAACGTTAAGCGAGCGAAAACCACCACCCAAAGGAGTCGTTAATGGCCCCTTAATCGCTATTTTACATTCTCTTACTGCATTTATTGTTTCTTGTGGAAACCAATCACCATCATATAGTTTGGCTGCTTGCTCACCATTGTATACCTGCATCCAATGAATTTTTCGCTTTGCTTGGTAACAATGCGCTATCGCGCTATCAACCACTTTTCGCATTACAGGCATCACATCTTGGCCTACACCATCACCATCAATGTAAGCAATAATAGGTTGCAACGGAATTTGCCATTGGCCATTTTTTGCTATTTTTATGCTTTGCCCCTGTTCGGGCACATTAATATGTTGATACTGCAAAGCTAACATCCATCAAAAGTACATTACCCTCGATTAAAGCATGTTAAATTAAGCGTGTCTGCAGTTGCTTTTTATAGCGACTATTACAGTAATGAATAGTCAGAACTTGCCATTTTATAGCTGTTAATAAATGAGTTTTTGAATTGGCGCAGCTTATAATAATTAAAACTGTAAAAGTAATCTTAGTGGTTTTTATACGCACTTATTATTTGCAGCCGGGCATTTTTAATGCGCTTCGCTATTCGCTGTTTTTATAACTTTATAAAAATATTGGTAACCATATTCACTAAAATTTTGTGACTGCTGATTCATAAAGCCATGCAGGTATAGTGTTTTTAAACAGCGCACATTGTTTTTGGCCGATAAATTAGTTATTAATTCATCTACATTAAAGTGCGGTTCAAACCCAGGGAAAATGAATTCACATGGATGAATAGCATCTATATTTAAATAATTACGTATTTGCGTAGGATAAAAAGCAATTACTTTTTTAAGATGTGTAGTTGTAGTACTCGCTTGTGCCCGCCATGCAGCGCTAGCACCGGCACTAAATGCAATACAAATAGTGGGTTTGCTTAATTTATTAAAATATTCTTCGAGCTTGGCTGCATATTCGTCATGGCCACAGTGTTTAATAAATAACTTATAGTATTCCTCTTCATTTTCAAGGGCTTGATGAACTCCATTATAGGGATCAACTATTTGGTTTTCAGCATTAAAGTGCTTAGCTAATTGCTGTAAACAAGGTGTTTTACCGTAAATATCGCTGATAACTAGGTATTGCATCATTTCCCTTTTAAGTTATTGATAGTGGCTGTCATAAATAATATAACAAAAAGCTTGCATATAAAATACAACTGGGTTACCTTCCCTCTCTGGTTTAAATAAACCACCGCGGTTAACCATTTACCCTGATCCAGTAAGCCCCGCAAAACGTATATTCAAAAGCTAAGTTATTGTACGGCGAGAACCCCTTAAATAATACCGAGATGATTTTATTATCATCGCAAAAGTGTCATAAAGATCGTCAACACTGTAATGAAGCTAAACACAACATCGTTAATTTATTAACTGCATATAGCTATAAAAAATAGCGCAGAATAAATAACAAGAATAAAGTGAGTTTTATTATGTCTTATAAATATAACGGGTCTATGATCCAAATTGCACATCCAGTGCAGTCAATTTCAGTAAACAAACATCGTGTAATTTTTAGTGATACACAAGGTTTAAAAAATGCATTGTTTCAAAAAGCAAGCGATGCGCGTCAATTTGTTAAATGGCTAAAAGCCAGCTAACCTACACTGATTATAATTTGCCTACTTATTAGCGCAATAATCAAAATTAAATGCCAGCCTTGTTGCTGGCATTTTACTTTTTATCACTTTATTAGCTACACTTAAGGTTAATAGAATAATAGTAGGTAATTTTTGTAATGCTCCGCGCATTTTTAGTTGTTTTTATACTTAGCTTATTCAGCTCACCAGTTATTGCTAACACCATTAACTGGTTAACGCATGACTTTGCACCCTACTACATTTTAAATGGAGAAAACAAACACCAAGGTCGCGACGAAAGCATTATTTCTTTACTCGAAAAACAACTCCCCAATATTACTTTTAATAGAATACTCATTCCTTCGGGCAGAGTTATCCAAGAACTCTCCAATACCTCAGCCAATACGTGTGCTTTGTCACTGTATAAAAATAGTTTTAGAGAAGAGCGCATTTACTTTACTGATGAAAGCTCTACTACTGGCCTTTCTCCTGCAGTAGCTATGCATATTAAGCTCAGTAGAGCACTTAAGCTACCTGCTGATAAAGCGGTGTCGTTAGCCTCTTTAATTACGGCTGATAAGTTAACTTTAGGTATTTCTATGAGCCGCTCTTACGGTAACGAAATAGACACACTTATTAATACCACACCCGATATAAATTTAATTATTAGACCTACCCGAGATAGCTTAGCAAGCCTTACTTATATGCTTAATTTAAAACGCATTGATTTGTTATTAGGTTACCCAAGCGAGCACTACTATTTAGCTAAATCTATGAATTTTGATAAAAACCTAACACAGCGACCCCTTCTAGAGTCACCTGAGTTAAGTTATGGCTATATAGGTTGCACTAAAAACCAGCAAGGTGCCAAACACATTGCTTTGTTAAATGAACAACTAAAAATAATTAAACAAACCCAAGCTTATACGCAAATATTAATGCGCTGGTTACCTGCGCATTTAAAAATAAAGCTTAAAACACGCATAGCAGAAACAAAAAACGCCACATAATGTGGCGTTTTTATCGAAGTGCTTACTTCAGATATTACTGACGAATACCTTCAATAGATAAACCAATATCAACATGAGTTGATGCAGGGCCTAAATTGTAGTCAATGCCATAATCAGCTAACTTAAGGCTAGTTTCGCCTTCAAAACCTACACGATGACCACCCCATGGATCTTTACCTTCGCCTACTTTATCTATTTCAAAGGTAATGGTTTTAGTAACGCCATGCAAAGTAAACTCACCCGTCACTTCACCAGAATCGTCGTCATCAAACTTTACGCTGGTACTTTTAAACGTTGCCGTTGGGTATTTACTAACATTTAAAAAATCTTTACCTCGTAAGTGCTTATCGCGCTCTGCATGGTTAGAATCTAAACTCGTGGTATCAATGTTTACCGTGATCTGTGATGCGTTTGGTGTTTTTGCATCATAACTAAATGTACCGTCAAAGGTATTAAAGCGACCATGTAACCAACTATAGCCTAAATGCTTTATTTTAAAATTTACAAACGCGTGTGCGCCTTGTGTATCAATCACATAATCAGCAGCGTTTACAGCACTTGCCGATAGCAGCATAGCGCCTGATACCGCGGTACTTAATAGTAGTTTTTTCATTGTAATCATCCTTTTATTGGTAAATACCCGTTAACATTAATAGCTAATCTGAGTTCAGGTTAGCTATTAATTTTTAGCGTTAATTGGTTTAATCATTCGAATTAATGTTTTATCTTTATCTATAAAATGGTGTTTTAATGCACCTAGTGCATGCAGTACAGCAAAACCAATTAAAGTGCAGGCTGCGTAATAATGCACTTCCCCAGCAATATCGGCTTGTCCGTCAAATGTAAAGTTTATTGCTGGCACATCGAATAACGTAAACACTTCGATAGCTCGCCCATCTGCGGTAGAAATTAAATAGCCTGCTACAACAATAACCGCCAAAATAATGTACATAATAATATGGGCAGTGTGCGCTATTTGGTTCATTGTTTTGTTAGTACCCAGTGGCTTAGGTTGAGTCGAAAAAGAGCGCCATAAAATTCTAAACAAAAACACCGCAGCTAAAGTCAAACCTATGCTTTTATGCAAGTCTAATGAGCCTTTATACCAACTATCGTAGTAGGTAAGTTCTACCATGTACAAGCCAAGGCCAAATAAACCAAAGATAGTTAATGCCATTAGCCAATGTAAAATAATCGCAATAAGCCCGTAAGATGCAGGCGAGTTTTTAAACATGTCTTTATTCCTTTATGTTATTACACCTACAATATCGCGCAAGAGCATAAATAGGAATAACATTTACAAACACTTTACGTGCATATACGCACAGAAGTATGTTTACGCAGCCAATTTTATTAACTAGTAGGTAATAAGTAGAGAATTATAAGACTTGCATGCGGAGCTTTTTAATAACTATTGTTAATTGTAATCGTTATTAAAAGAGGTTGTTTTTGAGTGCTTATTAATAACTATTGAGTCGATTTTTTACTGAGGCTCACATAAATAAGGCTATCTGATGTCACTTGCAAGCAGGTAATTAACCCTTCTTTTACCAGCTCAAGTATAGCGATAAAGCTCACCACTGCACCGCTTCGCCCTTCATTAACAGTAAAAAGCGCACTAAATGGTAAAGCCGATTGAGTATGTGATAACTGCTGCAATATTTGGCTCATGCGTTCACGGGTAGAAAGTACTTCGGCGCTAATTAAGTGATGTTCTAGTGTTTTAGCGCGCGCCATTATATCGCTCAGGGCAAAAAGTAAATCTTTAAGTTGCACTTCAGGAAGCTGCTCAGTGATATTTTCAGCCACCGGCATAGCAGCATGGGCTACAAAAATATCACGACCCACCCGCGGAATTTCGTCTAAGTTTTCGGCGGCTTTTTTAAATTGCTCGTATTCTTGCAAACGTTTAATAAGCTCTGCACGAGGATCTTCCTCTTCTTCTAGCTCTTTGTGTACGGGCAACAGTAAACGAGATTTTATTTGCGCCAATAAGGCTGCCATCACTAAATACTCGCCCGCAAGTTCGAGTTGAAACTCAGTCATCATTTCAACATAACTCATGTATTGCTCTGTAATACTAAAAATAGACAATTCGAGAACATCAAGCTTGTGTTTTTTTATTAAATACAGCAATAAATCGAGCGGCCCTTCAAACGTTTCTAAAATAATTTCCAGCGCATCTGGCGGAATATATAAATCAGACGGTTTATCGACCATGGCTTTACCATGTAAAAAAGCCAGTGGCAGCTTTTGCTGCACTGGCTTTTCAATGGGGGTGCTTATTGGTTTGGTGTTTTCTTCGTTCACTATTTTTTACTCAAACGGACTAGTATCACCACAGCCAACACGCAAAATTTGCACTTCATCTTCAGATAAATCAACCACTGTGGTTGCTTGCTCTGCTAAATAACCACCATGGATAATTAAATCTACGTGTTTATCTAATCGCTCAATAATTTCATCTGGATCTGACTCAGTGTATTCTTCACCTGGCAAAATAAGTGAACACGACATGAGTGGCTCGCCAAGTTCCTCTAGCAATGCACACGCAATAGGATGCGCTATAACGCGTATACCTATGGTTTTTTTCTTGTCGTTTAATAAACGTTTTGGTACTTCTTTAGTGCCTTTAAAAATAAAAGTATAAGGCCCAGGAGTATTGTTTTTTATTAATCTAAAGGTTTGATTATCTACGCGTGCATACGTAGAAAGCTCAGATAAATCGCGGCACACTAAGGTAAAGTTATGGTGTTTTTCTATGCCACGAATACGCTCAATACGCTCTTTTGCTTGTTTATTACCAATATTACACCCTATGGCGTACCCCGAATCTGTAGGGTAAACAACAACGCCGCCTTGCTTAATTATATCGGCAGCTTGTTGAATTAACCTTGATTGTGGATTCTCTGGATGAATATGAAATAGTTGACTCATGTTGCTGCTCCTTCTTGCTTTTCCCAAGCTTGCCAAACGCCGCGGCAATCCTTAGGTAAGTATAGATTTTTACCAAGCTCTAAGTAGCTTGTCGGAAAATGAAAATCAGACCCTTGTGAACACAACAAATCATACTCACGGCTCAACTCGCCTAAAAATTGACGATCACTTGGTGCTTGCTGAGGCTGAGCAACTTCCATTGCGTCTCCGCCAACAGATTTAAACTCAACCAATAATTTGCGTAGCCATTTATTAGACATTTGATAACTGCTAGGGTGAGCTAAAACCGCCACTCCACCAGCGGCATGAATCGCCTTAATAGCCGTTTTCATATCGCACCAACTACTTGGTACATAACCGGTTTTTCCGCGCCCTAAGTATTTTTTAAATACCCCGGGAAAGTTTTTTGCAACACCGCGTGCTATTAAAGCGCGAGCAAAATGCGCGCGAGTAATTTGCGCATCTTTTGCAAGCTCTTTTGCTTGCTCGTAAATATCATCAAAGCCATTTTTAGCTAGGCGTGTACCTATTTCTAACGCGCGAGTTTCGCGTTTTTGCTGTTGCTCTAGCAATAAAGCCGTTAGGTCTGAATTTTCAGTATCAATATTTAACCCCACAATATGAATTTCAAAGCTTTCCCAGCGGGTTGATATTTCAACTCCAGTGATCAGCGATAATGGTAGGTTTTCGGTATCAATAATATGCTGAGCAGGCTTTATGGCCGCCACAGTATCGTGATCTGTAATAGCAAACACATCTATATTTTTATCAACAGCACGATGCAATAGCTCTGCAACGCTTAGCTGCCCATCGGAATGTGTTGTATGGCTATGTAAATCATATTTTATCAAAAGAAAACTACTTAAAATTAAGTGTGGAAAGTATCGGTAATTAGTATAACAAGTTTTTTAACTAAATTGTTTTTAAATAAACACTTGACATCAAAGCATATGATACGTTTTACTGTAGCCACTTAAAGACACTATAAGCATTAACAATAATGAACAATTCTACTTTAAACACTATTTGGTGGTGGCACTCGTAATTTCCGGGTGATGAATTGTCGTGTCTAACAAATATTCAAAACCCGCAACTGTGCGGGTTTTTTTATCACTAAATTTTATAATTATTATTTAAACGTATCTTTTTAACCAGTAACGACTGGAAAAAATAAAAAGCATTAGAGGCTAAAAAACATGAATAACAATCTTACTCTTACACATCGTTGGTGGCGCTTAATTTAGCGGGACGGTAATGATCTGTTTGTAATTTAGATATCGTTATTTAAACCCCGCATTGCACAGCATTGCGGGGTTTTATTTTTTTGAGGGAATGAGGTTTGATTTTTAGTCACATAACTACCACACCAGGTGAAGTAACCAGCATTACGCAAGTACGCGACTATATTAGTAGCCCGCTTGCACTATATAGCGCACTTGATAAGCCAAATTCGCTACTGCTTGAGTCGGCTGAAATTGAGTCTAAAGACAGTGTTAAAAGTTTAATTTTAGTTGATTGCGCACTGCGTATTGTATGCCAGGGTAAAACCGTAACGATTACAGCGCAATCAAATAATGGGCAACAGCTACTAAGCTATTTACAAACCAATGTAAAAAGCTGCGAAGCCACTCTAAACGAGACAACATTAACGCTTGCGTACTTAAGCTCAAACAATGATATTGACGAAGCGAGTAAGTTGGTTGCCGATAATGCATTCAGTGCACTGCGCACCTGTATTAACAGTATTAAAAGCACCACCAACAATCCTTTTTCGGTTTTTTTAGGCGGTGTATTTGCCTACGATATGGTAGCCAATTTTGAACAGTTAAGTGATGTGCCAGACGGCGAAAACACCTGCCCCGATTACGTATTTTATTTAGCCGAAACACTAGTGGTAATTGATCATCAAAAACAAACCACAGAACTTATTGGTAATGTATTTAATGGCCCCGACGTACATGCAAACTGCTTTGAAGTAGGTAAAGAGTTAGAGCGCTTAAATACCTTATGCGATAACGCTGCACAATTTAGCGCCAAGATGCAAAGCGGCGAATGCGATGTTGCTATTGATATAAGCGACGAAACTTACTGCGAACAAGTAATTAAGCTTAAAAAGAATATTGTAGATGGCGATATATTTCAGGTTGTGCCTTCGCGTACTTTCTCGCTGCCTTGCCCCGATCCACTTCATGCTTACAGCAAACTTAAACAGCAAAACCCCAGCCCGTATATGTTTTATATGCGCGACGAAGACTTTGCTTTATTTGGTGCATCACCCGAGTCAGCACTTAAATACACTGTGGCATCAAAACAGGTCGAAGTGTATCCAATTGCAGGTACTCGAGCGCGTGGCAAATTTGCGAATGGTCAAATAAATCTAGACTTAGATAGCCGCATCGAGCTTGAGCTGAGAAACGATCAAAAAGAGCGCGCTGAGCATTTAATGCTAGTTGATTTAGCCCGTAACGATGTTGCCCGTATTAGCGTAGCCGGTACGCGCTTTGCAAAAGAGCTATTAAAAGTAGACCGCTACTCTCAAGTAATGCATTTAGTGTCGCGCGTTGTCGGCACGCTAAAGCCAGAGCTTGATGCACTACACGCATACCAAGCATGTATGAACATGGGAACCTTAGTTGGTGCACCAAAAGTACGCGCTGCAGAACTTGTGCGCCAAACCGAAGGTAAACGCCGTGGTAGCTACGGTGGCGCTGTAGGTTATTTAACCGGTGATGGCGCTATGGATACCTGCATTGTTATTCGCTCAGCTTTTGTAAAAAATAATATTGCTTACGTGCAAGCCGGAGCCGGAGTGGTATTTGATTCAGATCCGCAGTCAGAAGCAAACGAAACCCGTGCTAAAGCACAAGCGGTTATTACCGCTATTAAATCTACTTTCGAGGCGGGTTAACATGAGCCAGCAACACCCAATTAAAATTTACTTTTTAGATAACTTTGACTCGTTTACCTATAACTTAGTTGACGAGCTAACTATGCTTGGCTGTGAACTGGTTGTTTACAGAAACAATATTAGCGCTGAGGTTATTTTTAATAAAATGCGCCAAGAACAAGGCCAAGTGCTATTAGTACTTTCCCCAGGCCCTGGCACACCAAGTAATGCAGGCTGCTTAATGGATTTAATAGCGCTTACCAAAGGTCACTTCCCTATGCTGGGTATTTGTTTAGGCCAGCAAGCTTTAACCCAAAGTTATGGCGGCGTAATTGGCCATGCTGGGGAAACCGTACACGGCAAATCGTCAATAATTGATTTAGGTGAACACCCAGTATTTAACGGTATGGGCAGCACTATGCCCGTAGCGCGTTATCACTCTTTAATGGCCACTAAAGTGCCTGATAATATTGCAGTAATTGCCCAATACCAAGATATTCCTATGGCTATTTATCATCATGATGACAATGTTTTAGGGTATCAGTTTCATCCTGAGTCTATTTTAACCCCAAACGGCGCGCAGCTATTACAGCAAAGCATTGCCTACTTAACCGCTAGCCAATAAAGGAGAACATAATGAGTATACAAACCAAGCAAAACATTAATGTTCTCAGTGCTAATATGCACAATGCGAGCATTCAAACTGCAATTGAGCAACTGATAAGCAACCAATCATTAAGCTACACGCAATCTAAAGCGCTGTTTGATGAAATAATGCAAGGTAACATGAGTGATATTGAGCTTAGCGCACTGCTTATAGCGTTAAAATCAAAAGGCGAAATCAGCGATGAAATAGCTGGCGCTGCGGCGTCTATGCGAGAAAATGCGCTCGCCTTTAATACTACCCGTAACCAACTTGCTGATTGCTGCGGCACCGGTGGCGATGGCTCTAATACAATTAATATTAGCACTACCGCTGCTATTGTTGCAGCCGCGGCAGGTATTAATATGGTAAAACACGGTAATCGCAGTGTCTCGAGTAACTCAGGCTCTGCCGATTTGCTCAAAGCATTGGGCATCAATATTGAAATGACGCCAGCACAAGCGGCAAATTGCTTAGAACAAACAGGCTTTACTTTTTTGTTTGCACCTCAGTACCACCCAGGCGTACGCCACGCAATGGGAGTACGTACTGCCCTTAAAACACGCACTATTTTTAATATTTTAGGGCCTTTGGTAAATCCAGCGGCGCCTGAAGTACAGTTACTCGGGGTATACAACCCCAATTTATGCCTACCTATGGCACAAACATTAAGAACCCTAGGCACCAAGCGCGCAATGATAGTACATGGCTCTGGCACCGACGAAATTGCTCTGCACGGCCCAACTACTGTGGTTGAGCTAAATAATGGCAACATTAGCGAGTATACGCTTAACCCAAGTGACTTTGACCTTGCAAACTATTCACTTGAACAACTAACCGGTGAAGGCCCACAATACAACGCTAATGTCTCTCTTGCTATTTTGCAAGGTAAGGGTGATGAAGCGCATAATGCCGCTATTATTGTTAATGTGGCCGCACTGTTATACCTAAGTGGTAAAGCGCAATCGCTAAAAGACGGCGCACAACAAGTACACACGTTATTAAGTTCAGGGCAAGCCATGAACACACTAAATGCAATTATTGAGGTAAGTAATGGCTAATGTATTAGACAAAATTGTTGCTGATAAAAAATTAGAACTAATTGAGCGCAAAGCCGCTCGCCCACTAGATAGCTTTAAGCACCTTGCGGTGCCAACAACTCGCAGCTTTTATAAAGCACTTGCAGCCCCTGGCATTCAGTTTATTTTAGAATGTAAAAAAGCATCGCCGTCTAAAGGGCTTATTAGAGAACCTTTTAATTTAACAGAAATAACCTCGGTTTATAAAAAGTATGCCAGCTGTATGAGCGTGCTAACCGACACCAAGTATTTTCAAGGTAGCTTTGATTACTTAGAGTTTGTACGTAGCCAAGTAGAGCAACCTCTTATTTGCAAAGATTTTTTTATAGACGAGTATCAAGTATATATGGCGCGTATTTATGGCGGCGACGCTATATTATTAATGCTCTCAGTACTTGACGATGAAAGCTATAAAGCATTGCATAGCGTTGCTGACTCGTTAAATATGTCGGTGCTAACTGAGGTAAGTAACGAAGCAGAAGTACACCGTGCGCTTGCCCTTGATGCTAAAATAATTGGCATTAACAACCGAGACTTACGCGATTTAAGTACAGATTTAGCCACCACCGAAAAGCTACGTAAACTTATTCCGGCTAATAAAGTCGTTATTTCGGAGTCGGGTATTTACACCCACCAAGACGTAAAACGATTAGCGCCACTTTGCGATGGCTTTTTAATTGGCAGCTCACTTATGAGCGAACGCGATTTAGAACAAGCCTGCAAAAGAGTTATATTAGGCGATAACAAAGTATGTGGCTTAACGCGCAGCCAAGATGCGCTTGCAGCGTATGAAAGTGGCGCCGTATATGGCGGGTTAATTTTTCATTCTAAGTCGCCTCGTTATGTCGACTTAGACTGCGCCATAGAGCTTAGCCAAAGTGCACCGCTTAACTTTGTTGGGGTATTTGTAGATGCGCCTATAGAGCAAGTAGCCCAGTACGCAAGTGTGTTAAAATTGGCGGCAGTGCAATTACACGGTCAAGAAAGTGACGATTACATTACCACCTTGCGTACACAACTACCTAGCGACTGCGAAATTTGGAAAGCACAGGCAATAAAAGATGCATTGCCGACTCCAGTACATGGTGTTGATCGCATTTTGTACGACACCCACAGCAACACCCAAGCTGGCGGTACAGGTAAAACATTTGATTGGTCGGTGCTACGTGATGCCACCACCCCCTTTATGCTTGCTGGAGGCTTAAATCCTGAGAACATTAAAGAGGCACTTTTTCAAGGCGCCTTAGGGCTAGACCTTAATTCTGGAGTGGAACAGTCTCCGGGTAAAAAGTGCCCTAACAAATTACAAAACGCATTTACAAGTATTAGAAATTATTGAGGTTAAAATGAAAAATCCAGCTTATTTTGGCGAGTTTGGCGGTATGTTTGTACCCGAGCTACTTGTCCCTGCGCTTAAGCAGTTAGAAAACGAATTTAACAAAGCACAAAAAGATCCACAGTTTCAGGCTGAGCTTTCAAAATTACTTAACGAGTATGCGGGTCGCCCTACGCCACTTACTTTAACGCGTAATTTAATTAAAAACCCAAAGGTTAAACTGTATTTAAAGCGTGAAGATTTACTGCACGGTGGCGCGCACAAAACTAACCAAGTACTTGGCCAAGCGTTATTAACTAAACGTATGGGTAAAACAGAGGTTATTGCCGAAACAGGTGCAGGCCAACATGGTGTTGCTACAGCACTTGCTTGTGCTCTGCTGGGTTTAAAATGCCGTATTTACATGGGTGCAAAAGACGTTGAACGCCAGCAACCAAACGTATTTAGAATGGAGCTAATGGGCGCGACTGTGATTCCGGTAACAGCGGGTTCAGGCACATTAAAAGATGCTGTAAACGAAGCACTACGTGACTGGTCAGCAAATTATCAAGATGCGCACTACCTACTTGGTACTGCAGCGGGCCCACACCCATTCCCAACTATTGTGCGTGAATACCAAAAAATTATTGGTGAAGAAGCAAAACAACAAGTGCTAAAAGCTGAAGGTCGCCTACCTGATGCCGTTATTGCCTGTGTTGGCGGCGGTTCTAATGCCATTGGTATGTTTAGTGATTTTATTAACGAGCCAAGTGTAAAGCTCATTGGTGTTGAGCCTGCTGGTAAAGGTTTAGATACACACGAGCACGGTGCTACTATTTGTAAAGGCACTAAAGGTATATTGCACGGTACTTACACCTATATTATGCAAAATGACGACGGCCAAATAGAAGAGTCGTATTCTGTATCTGCCGGCCTTGATTACCCAGCTGTTGGGCCGCAACATGCATTTTTACACGAAACAGGTCGTGCACAATATGTAGCCATTACCGACACCGAAGCACTAGACGCTTTTCAGTCGCTTGCCAAAAATGAAGGTATTATTCCGGCGCTCGAATCTAGCCACGCCCTCGCTTATGCACTTAAATATGCAGAAGCGCTAACTGATGAAAGCATTATAGTGGTTAATTTAAGTGGCCGAGGCGATAAAGACTTAGCCCACGTTCACAATGTATTGTCGCAAGGAGGTCAAATATGAGCCAAGTAAAAACAGATCGCTACGGTAAAATGTTTGCAGCCCTAAATGAGCAAAAACACGGGGCATTTGTACCCTTTGTAACTATTGGCGACCCCGGTAAAGAGCAAAGTATTGCTATTATTAAAAGTTTAATTGATGGTGGCGCCGACGCCCTAGAGTTAGGTATTCCGTTTTCAGATCCAATCGCAGATGGACCAGTCATTCAAAAAGCAAATATTCGCGCCCTTAATGTACACATTAACACCCAAGACTGCTTTGATATTATTAAACAAATACGCCAGTACAATGCAGATATTCCAATTGGTTTATTACTGTATTCAAACTTAGTTTTTAAGCGCGGTATAGACACCTTTTATAAAGATGCTAAAGCCGCCGGCGTAGACTCTATTTTAGTGGCCGATGTGCCACTGCATGAGTCAAAAACATTTAGAAAGGCAGCCATGGCAAACGGTGTAGACCCTATCTTTATTGCCACCCCTAATGCTGATGACGACACGCTTCGTGCATGCGCATCGTATGGCAGAGGTTACACCTATTTACTGTCGCGTGCGGGAGTTACCGGCACTGACGAAAAAGCGCAAATGCCAGCGGGCAACATTGTAACTAAATTAAAAGAATACCATAGCGCACCAGCACTATTAGGTTTTGGTATTTCAACGCCTGATGATGTAAAAGCCGCATTAAATGCCGGTGCTGCGGGGGCTATTTCGGGCTCGGCAGTGGTTAAAATTATCGAAGCAAACCTTGATGATTTACCCACCATGACCACACAATTAAAAGCCTTTGTAACTAAAATGAAAGCTGCTACAGCGCTTTAATAAACTACAACGGAAATTAAAAAAGGGCATTTTTAAAATGCCCTTTTTTGTTTTTATAAATAAAGTGTTTAATGGAGAATAAAATTAAAGAACATCTTTTAACGTTTTAGAAGCCTTAAACACCGCTTTATTAGCCCCTTCAATTTCAATACTAGCACCGGTTTGTGGATTACGCCCAGTGCGTGCTGGGTAATAGCTTAATGCAAAAGTACCAAAACCGTTTATTTGAACTTGATCCCCTTCTGCTAGCGACTTAGTAATTACTTTTTGTAAACTGGTAAGTGCTGCTTGTGCGTCTTTTTTAGTTAACTCACTTTTTTGAGCCATAGCGGTAACTAGTTGTGCTTTATTCATTGAATACTCCTAAATACACGCATAATGAAATTAATTAAGCGTGGGAATTTAACCATAATATAAAATAAAGTCAGGGAGGCTAAGGCTTACAAGGACGCAAGTCAACCCTGCAGCGTTAATACAATTAATATTCGCTGTACATTTATTTCAGACATAAAAAAGCCGCGAAATACGCGGCTTAATTAATATTAATCAGTTTTTAAAAACCAAATAATTTCAATCCAAAAAACTTAGTTGCAACTGTGTTTATAAATATAGTCGCTAAAATAATTGGAATAAACGTTGAAAGCGAAAAGTTAACATATTTTTCCATAAAGCTGCCTGCATAATTAGGCGAGCCTATGCTCAACTCTTTACTTAAATTTGCTTTTTTCCAGCGGTACATTACAAATAAACACACCATTAAACCGTTAAGCGGTAAAATGGTGTCGTAAAATACATCGTAAACTACATCAAAAAAGCTTTTACTTTCACCGCCGTAACCCGTAAACGACGTTAAGCTATCTACCATACCAAACGACATAGTACATAAGATTGTAAGTACGCCTGTGGCTAAGGTTAAAATACCCAATGCTTTTTTACGGCTTATGCCTTTGCGATCGCTTAATGTTGCTGTAGGTACTTCTACAATAGAAACGAGTGATGTAATTGCAGCAAAAAATACTAATAAAAAGAATAAGAATGCCACTGCCGATGCACCAAAGTAACCAATATCATGTTGCAGTGCTAACAATATTTTAGGAAGGTATACAAATATCATCGATACTGATGAATCAGAAAGCGTTGCTGGGTCTGTATTTGGATCAAAGCTAAAAATAGCCGGTAACACCATTAAACCTGCAACAAACGCAACTAATGAGTCGGTAATCGCGACCATTTTTGCACTGCCTACAATGTCGTCCTTTTTAGATATATAAGACGCATACGTCATTAAAATACCCATACCAAGCGATAATGAGAAAAATGCTTGCGCTAACGCACCATTTAACACACTGGCATTCATTTTAGAAAAATCAGGAATAATATAATACTTAACACCTGCCATCGCGTTATCTAGCGTTAATACATAACCCACTAACACAATTAACATGACGAATAATGCCGGCATTAAAAATTTAGCCGCTTTTTCTATTCCTTGCTTTACGCCACCTAACAAAATTAAGTTAACAACAAGTACCACAGCTGCCATATAAGCAAATACTGTGTAGCTATTAATAAACAACCCAAAGTGTCCAGGGTTTGCCAACGAATCTAAATTACCAAGTGCGGTTTGCGTTAAATAGCCAAAAATCCATACGGTAATAACCATATAAAAAACCGCTATCATAAAAGGAGTAAATACAGCTAAAAAGCCAGCCAACTTCCATTTTGTGTCATTGTTACCCAATATTTTGTATGAACCTAGGGGATCTTTTTGCGCTTTACGGCCCATGGCCATTTCAGCCATCATTACGGGTAAACAAATAAATGCGACAAACAAGGCATAGACGAGCAAAAATGCGCCACCACCGTTTTTTGTTGCAGAAACAGGAAAGCCCACTAAATTACCAATGCCCACAGCAGAGCCCGCCGCTGCTAATATAAACCCTAGGCGGGAGCTAAAGTGCTCTCTATTTTCACTCATGTATAAACCTTGTTATTATTTATCTTATCCATGGGACTCTAACAGTGTTACACAGCGCTTTTCAAGCAATTACACAGTAAAAAAATATTCTCACTGTAAACAAAGCTGTAAACACTTTTAATTCACCATTTTTCAACGCTATGCTAGTATACACTTAACTAAATTTAACAAATTTTATGAGATTCT
Source organism: Pseudoalteromonas sp. 19-MNA-CIBAN-0066 (assembly GCF_040308705.1). Lineage (NCBI taxonomy): Bacteria > Pseudomonadati > Pseudomonadota > Gammaproteobacteria > Alteromonadales > Pseudoalteromonadaceae > Pseudoalteromonas > Pseudoalteromonas sp. 19-MNA-CIBAN-0066. The sequence continues at coordinate 92,000 of NZ_JBEONZ010000002.1, read as the reverse complement.
TTATGTTGTACATGATTTATTCAATCGATGTTGAAAACAGCTTAGCACTGCGTAAAGAGGCCCGACCAGCGCACCTTGCACGCTTAAGTGAACTTGATTCGCAAAACCGTTTACTGACTGCAGGCCCGCTTCCGGCTATCGATAATGAAGACCCAAGTGATGCAGGTTTTACCGGTTCACTAGTAATTGCTCAGTTTGACTCTTTAGAGGCCGCCCGAGAATGGGCAGCAGCCGACCCTTATGTTGCGGCTGGCGTATATGAAAACTCAATTGTTAAACCATATAAAAAAGTATTCCCTGCTTAATAACACATGTACTTAACCTTGAATGATCTCACTATAAAATTCAGGGTTTGTTCACTCGTTAATTATTAAACTGTTGCCGTAAAATTCTTATTAAGTATTTAATTGAATTTTGGTAACTCAGTTTATTAAACTGAGTAGGTCTGATCTAGGAGTCCCGTCATGCGCGTATTATTAACCCTCAACTTTTTCGCTTGTATTTGTTTTGCTAATACGCTGCAAGCTAATACAATAACCAAGGTTAATAGCGTTGAGATAAGCAAAAAGAAAGCGGTAGTACTTGCAAAAGAAACCACTGACGGTACGACATTAAAAATTACCGAAAAAATAAATTTTTATACTGTACGAATTTTAAAATCTGACGGCCACGTCGTAGATTTAAAAATAAATAAAAAAACTGGCGAAGTGAAAAAGGATTGATTGATGCGAATTTTAGTTATAGAAGATGATTTACACTTAGCAGATAACCTGCGTAATGCTCTAGAAAAAGAACGTTACAGCGTAGATTTATGCCACGATGGTGAAGCGGGTCTTTTTCATATCACTGAGTACCCTTTAGACATGGCTGTGGTTGACTTAGGTTTACCTAAAATAGACGGGATTGAGCTTATTAATAAAGCCCGTGCCCAAGGCATTACCATTCCTATTTTAATACTAACAGCGCGCGATCGTTGGCAAGACAAAGTAGAAGGCTTAGATGCCGGTGCAGATGACTACCTAACAAAACCATTTCATGTTGAGGAGCTAATTGCCCGTTGTAATGCACTAATTCGCCGCAGCGCAGGTAAAGCAAACCCAGAAATGACAGCAGGACCAATTAAAATTCATACTCGCTCGCAGCAAGTGTGGGTTGACGATAAAGAGTTAAGCTTAACTGCATACGAATACAAAGTACTAGAATACCTCATGGTTAATCCGCAAAAGGTAATTTCTAAATCAGAGCTTACTGAGCATATTTACGACCAAGACTTTGACCTTGATTCGAACGTAATTGAAGTATTTGTACTGCGTTTACGTAAAAAATTAGATCCTGAAGGCGTACTAAATCCTGTAGAAACACTACGAGGACGCGGCTACAGGCTTAAAAGCCAGTGGTAGCACCGCAAATATCGTTAAAAATAAGGCAAGGATTTATCCTTGTCTTTGTTTTGTTAGTCGCTCTGCCTATTTTGTTTTACTCTATAGGCACCGCTTATTATGCCTCTTTGGTTGATGCAACAGAAAAAAACCTCGAAGCCCATCTGTACTCCCTAATTTCTGAAGTCGACTTTACAGAGCGCGGCATTATTATGCCCAGCACTATTTTAACCCCCGAGCTTAATAATTTAAATTCAGATACCTACGCAATGATATACCGCGATGATGTACCTATTTGGTATTCTGAGTCGGCGGTGAATGTTAATTTTACGCCAGAATATATTGAGCCCAAAGCCGGCGCCGCTGACTTTAGGCGTGTGGAGTATAATAACACCAGCTATTGGCAATTAAGCTTAACCGTTATTCTCAATAATATTGATCAGTCTGAGCAAGCACGCTTTATTTTACTCAAACGTAACGACGCGTTAGTAAAGCTTATGGATGGCTTTAAACAAACACTGGTTGACTGGATGTTTATAATGGGAATAGCAATTGCTGGGTTAATGGCAATTGGTTTTATTTGGAGTGCCCGCCCACTACAGCGCCTAGATAAAGAAATTAAAGCGATAGAGTCTGGTGATATACAAGAAATAAAAGGCTTGTACCCAGTAGAGTTACAAACAATAAAAGCTGATTTAAACTTATTACTTGAGTCGCAACAACGCCAAAAAGAGCGCTACAGAGCGTCATTAAGCGACTTAGCCCACGCACTTAAAACACCATTGGCAGTACTAAAGTCGAGTCCATTGGCAAATGATGCCGATGCACAAGAACAACTAGATCGCATCAATGTGATGATCGAGCATCAATTAAAGCGTGCTGCTACAGGTGCTTCCGACACTTGGAAAAAACAAACCGTTATTAAACCTGTTTTAGACTCTATTTTAAGCGCAATGGGTAAAGTATACCGCGATAAAGATATTATTTTTGACTGTAAAGTAGGTAAAAAAGATTACTTTTTAGGTGATAAAACCGACCTAATGGAATTACTTGGTAATTTAATTGATAACGCCTGTAAAGCATGTCGCTCGCAAGTAACCATTAAAGTAGCGCAAGGTAAAACCCTGTGTATTAGTATTAGCGACGACGGCCCAGGTGTACCACAAGACAAACGCGAATCTCTGCTTACCAGAGGCACACGCTTAGATACCTACGAAAGCGGCCATGGTGTGGGTATGGCAATCGTATCTGACTTAGTTAAGTCGTATCGTGGCTTACTCACAATTTCTAAGTCTGAGCAATTAGGCGGAGCCAAGTTTATGCTAGAGTTTAATTACCATGAAAAAAAGTAACCTTATAATTTATTTATTAAGCTTAACTTTATTATTTTTTAGCTCGGTAAGCTTTGCCCAGCAAACATGCAAATTACCTGCTCAAGCAACACCAGAGGTTACTAAGCGTTACATTCAGTGCCTAGATGATCAGTTAAATACAGCTAAACAACTACAAAATACTTGGATCCAAAAGCGCAAATTTGAGTTAAACAAATTAGAATTTGAAACTGGCAATACGCAAATTTTACAGCTGTTTATAAAAAGCATTGCCAGTAACGAAAATTATATTAAGCATAGTTGCCAGTGGCGCTACTCATTAAAGTTACCTAACGCTTTGAGCGCCGCAATAACCTATAAAACCTGCGAGCTATCACTAGTAGAGCAATTTACTTTAGACTTAAAGCGGCCTCTTTAATATTCAAAATAAGTGCTGCGCTATTGATATCGACATAAGTAGCGATACTAATAAATAGTCCAGCGCCTTACAATGCAAACCACAAAGGTATAAAAGCTTACTATGAGCAAATCCACTACAAATGAACCCGTTATTATTATTGGCGGCGGCTTAGCTGGGTTATATAGTGCATACCTGCTACAGCAACGCAATATTCCCTACCTATTATTAGAAGCAAAACCACAGTTAGGCGGGCGAATTGAAGCAGCACATGACACTCACAATAGTGCTATTAGCTTTGATTTAGGCCCTACTTGGATTTTTGATCATCAACCTAAAATTCAACAACTTATCTCGTTATTATGCTTACCTGTATTTGCACAATATACACAAGGCGATGTGTTATATCAGGCAGCGCAAACGCTAAAGCCACAACAAATAGCAGGTGCAGGCGAAATGCACCTACTAAGATTAACAGGCGGCATGTACAGCTTAATTAAAGCCTTGTATGAGCAGCTTAATCCGGCTTCAATCCTAACAGAGCATCACGTCGTTAAATTACATAAACAACAAAATACCTGGCATATAACCGCTAACCACAATGGCAAAGTTAAGCAATTTAGCGCAAAGCAACTAATTGCAGCGCTCCCCCCACGTATGATAACCCAACACTTAACTCCTGATCTTTGGGCTGACCAAACACTTATAAATCGCTTAACTGCAGTGCCTACATGGATGGCAGGCCAAGCTAAATTTATAGCAACTTTTGAACATGCTTTTTGGCGTGATAAAAACTTATCTGGGCAATGCTTTAGCCGTGTTGGGCCATTAGTAGAAGTTCACGATGCAAGCGCCAGTCATAATGGCCACCCCGCCCTATTTGGCTTTATTGGTGTACCTTATTCAACGCGCAGTACAGTAAGCACTGAGCAATTAAAACAAGCGTGTATAAAGCAACTTGCTTATTTTTATGGCGATGAAGTATACGCGGCAACGGGGTATTTTATTAAAGACTGGGCAGCTGACCCCTATGTAGCAAATGAAAATGATAAAACAGGGCCTTCACAACACCCAGAGTTTAACTACTCGGGGCTAAGCTCACAGTTAGCTAACTTAAATATTCATTTTGTTGGCAGTGAATTTGCGCAGCAAGAGGCTGGATATTTAGAAGGTGCAATAAACGCAGCAGATACGGCTATTAATGCTTTAAAAGTTTAATAGCCGTAAAGTTATGCTTATAGCAAAGTAATATACTACTTTGCTATAAATTAGTTTTCAGTAAGCTCTTCGCCTGTACCTAGTAATGTTGCCACCCAGCGGCCTTCGTCACTTGCCTCAAGCCCTATTTTAACTATCATAGTTAAAGGTACCGACAGCAACATACCTACAGAGCCTAATAACCAGCCCCAAAATATCAAAGACAAAAACACCACTAAGGTAGAAAGCCCCAGCCCTTTACCTAAAAATTTAGGCTCTACTATATTACCCATCACAGTATTAATAACTAAATATCCGGCTCCCACTAAACCAGCAACTAAAGGGCCTTGCGTTATAAGTGCCAATAATACCGCAGGTACAGCAGCAATAATTGAACCGATATTTGGAATGTAATTAAACATAAAGGCTAATACACCCCACAATACAAAATAATCGACATCTAAAAACCACAGTAAAGAAGCAGCTAATATACCCGTTCCTAAGCTTACTAAGGTTTTAATGGCTAAATAAGAGTTAATTGAGTCTAAAAAGCGATTAATTTGTTTCATTTTTTTATCAGGATCGTTAAGCGCCGAATGTATTTTATGATTAAGTGACGGCCCTTCAAATAGCATAAAAACCACGGTTAAAATAATTAAAAACATATTCGCCATTACTCCACCTAAGCCGGTGAGCATATTGGTGGCGACATCAACCATTTTACCAGGATCAAACATAGATAATATTTGGTCTTTATTAATTAAAATATTGTACTGCGACGCTATATCAACCAGCCAAACAAACTCTTCTTTTAATTTAACTTTAAACTGCGGAAGTTGCTGCGAAAAATCGTTAACTGACTGCCCTACCAAGCCGCCAAGGCTGACTCCTAGCCCTACAATAATAAGCACCACAAAAATAACAGCAATGCCTTTAGGAATACGATAGCGAGCAAAAAATTTAATTAGCGGGCTGCAAATAATTGCAATAAATGCCGCTAAAATAAAGGGAATAATAATAGCGCTGGCCGACTTGATCCCTGCGAGCACAATAACTAGTGCAGCAAAAATAATTAAGCTTTTATTTACCCCTGTTAAACTTGCCAATATTATGATCCTTATTATTTTTTATTAGGCTTTAGTGTAAGGCAAAAGCTAATAAAATGAAATATTTACTAAGTGATCATAAAACTGCATTACACGTATAAATTTGCAAAACCAAGCACTAGCGAGTATAAATTTTAAACACTTGCTAGCAATTAAAAAATAAGGCTGTGTTATGCATATTTTTATTACTGGAGCTACTGGCTTAATTGGCCAACACCTTTGTCCTTTTTTAACCCATCATCATTGTGTTACTGTGCTAAGCCGTAACCCCACAAAAGCAAACGTACTTTTAGGGCATAAAATAAATGCAGTTACTAACATAGAAGCGGTTGATTTTAATAATATTGATGTAGTAATTAACCTCGCAGGTGAGCCCATTGTAAATAAACGCTGGAGTGATAAGCAAAAATCGATTATTCGCGATAGCCGCATTGAGCTAACAAAACAAATATCTGCAGCAATCGCTGCATCCAATACCCCACCGCATACGTTTATATCAGGCAGCGCTGTTGGTTTTTATGGTCGCCAAGGCATTACCCCAATTGATGAAGAAAATAATAAACCCCACGATGAGTTTAGCCACCAGCTTTGTAAAGACTGGGAAAACGCAGCATTAGCAGCTCAATCAACTAGTACCCGGGTGTGTTTACTGCGCACAGGTATAGTATTAGCAAAAAAAGGCGGTGCTTTGAGCAAAATGCTACCGGCGTTTAAGCTCTGTTTAGGCGGCCCTATTGCCAATGGCGAGCAAGGTATGTCGTGGATCCATATTGACGATATGACGCAGTTAATATTATTTATTATAAAACATAAAAATATGACTGGGCCTATTAATGCAACGGCACCAAACCCTGTAAGTAGTAAAGTATTTAGCAAAAGTTTAGGTAAGGCGTTATCTCGACCAGCTCTAATTCCTATGCCAGCGCTTGTGTTAAAGCTGTTAATGGGCGAAATGGCTGATCTGCTCATTACCGGACAATATGTTTTCCCCCAAAAAGCATTAGAGCATAACTACCGATTTCATTTTTCTGATATTGATTCGGCATTAGAGAGTTTAGTATAAGCACAGTCATTCAGCATTTATAAATACTTATTTAGTTATAAATACAATGCTTTACAACGATTTTTTAAATTTTATAACAGTATATAATACACGGACGCAGCGAATTGCTCTGCCACTTTATATTTAAGAGTACTTACAACATGCTGCACTTACCAACTATAACTAGCCTATCTTTTATTTTCAACTTACTGATAGGTATACTGTTTATTTCTTTTTACCTGCACAAAAAAACAACTAGCTTTTTGTTATTTGGTGGTGCTTGTATCTCGTTTGCCACTGCTATTTTACTTGTGAGCTTTAAAGAAGAGCTAAACCTCCCATGGCTAACTCACTACCTTGCAAACCTATTTATTATACTGAGCCCACTATTACTTGTAATCGGCTTAAATAAGTTTAACAACAAAGCTGTAATAAACTTAACGCCTTTGGCTTACCTTTATGGCTTGTGCGCTTTATTACTCGTGTTTGTATACAATCATGTTTTAAGCCAAATATTAACAAGCTTTATTGTTGCCATTTTATTTTTATACGGCGCTTTTATTTTATTAAAAACACACTGCGTTGCTAAATTACAGCAACGATTACTTATAATAGGCTTAGTAACACATAGCTTAGTGATGTTAGGACAAGTTATTTTATTGTTGCTCCCCTTTATAACCTCAAATAATGATGACTTTAAGCCCCAGTTACACATACTATTAATAGCGCACCTTTTTATTACCACACTCTGTGCTTTAATTTTGCCTTTTATTATTTTTGCAAATTCAGAATCTAAGCTGATTAACTTGGCAAACAATGATTCGTTAACGCAATTATTAAATCGCCGCGGATTTTTCTCTACCTGTAAAAACATTAAAGCCAATACAGCCGATAAAAATCATACCCTTGCTTTAATTATGTTAGATATAGATTTTTTTAAGCGTGTAAACGATAAATATGGCCATGATGTAGGCGACCAAGCATTAAAATGGATAGCGCAACATATCAGCCAATTATTTATGAATATTGGCATAACAGCGCGAATTGGGGGAGAAGAGTTTGCAGTATTGCTTAATGGTTATACGCTTGAGCAAGCAAATACCTTGGCAGAGCAATTAAGCTTTAATATTCGTCAGCAACCATTTTATTGTAATGATCAATCCATTCCTCTGTCTGTTAGTGCCGGTGTTAGTAGTACCACTATTAACCAGCTAAATTTAAAAGAGCTATTATTACACGCCGACAAACACCTATACCTTGCAAAAGAAACAGGCCGCGACAAAGTAGTTAGCCAATACGATCACACCCTCTTCTCGCAAGCCAACACGTCCGCAATATAATACTTAACCAGAGTTAAGGTTACTAAATAACCTCAACTGCGGATAATAAACCTATCTCAAGCAGCTATTTTCAGCGCTAACTGCGTTGAATTCACTGAAAATCTCTGGCTAGAGAAAAGAAAGCTAAAGCTAAATATAACTATGATTCAATACGTTAGTAAATCTCTTAACCAGAGTTAAGGTTACTAAATAAAAAAGCGGCAAAAGCCGCTTTAAATAATTTTTTATAAAATTATATTTATTTAGTTATCCAAGGTGTTACTTTTATAACATCTGCTATATCAGCTAATTCTTTGGTATCGTCTTGCCAATTGTCTGCAACAGCGAAATAGCACACTGATTTTTTACACTCAATGCTTTCATCATCAAAATGCATTGGCTTTTTAAAGGTAACAACTACGCCTTTTTGTTCTGGTAATAAAAACCACATTAATTTGCTAACAAAAAATCCCGATAAATCAGCCAACAGTTCGTCAAGTTCAGTGTATATAGTAAATAACGACTGTTTAGTAAAGCTTAAACCTTCAAGTTCATTCGCTTCTATTTGTAATTTTAACTGACAGTCATGTACCGGATTTTGCGGTTGCACCACAATAACCGCTTTATCTGTATCAAGTTGCTTATCAAAAGGCAGTAATAATTGCGCTTGTTCGGTGTAATTGAGCGGGTATTCGTTATTTTCGGTTAAAATTGTGCCACTTTTAATTGCACAGGCTTCGTTAGTGCCAATATCGCTAATATAAAAATTAACTCGCGCATATTGAAAATCACCTTTATTAACCACTTTTAAGCGATCGTAAAAGCCATCGTACGACATTACAAACTCTCTAGCAGAGGCATTTAATGCGGTAACACTCAGTAGTGTTAACGACAGTGCTGTCATTATATTTAATACACTTTTATTCATCAAAGTAGGCTCTATTTTGGTTAATCATAGTGTTTAGCTCTTCTATATACGCTTCACCACGCTCTGAATACGACATTAAACCCTGAGTTAATAATGTTGCTGCTATGGGTTGTTGTTCTAAGCGTAGGTTTTCGCGAATAGATCGCAGCTCTTTATAAGCATTATGGGTGTTTATATTTTTAAAGTAAGAACTAACCGCAGCACGCACCGACTTAAACGCAGCCACTTCATGTGCAGCACCGGTATCGCGTCTACCAGGGACCATACCGCAGCCTTTTGAATAACACCACTGGCCAAAAAAGTTCAGGCCAATACGTGCAAATCGCGATGTTCCCCACGCAGACTCATTAGCAGCTTGCATTAGGGCTAGTTCTTTAGGGATCACGTCTACACGGCGAAGTGCTTGTTTAAGCGTAAAGCTATCTATTGTTGTGGGTAGGTCGTACGACTTTAATATTTTAACAATATCATTGCTTTGTTTTTCATCTAACGGTAAGTCGTTTTCAAGCATCATTCGAGCAATTTCTAAATTAGCGCGTTGTTGTAAAATCTTTTTATTTTCGGCTTCTACATGCGGTTTAATAAAGTTAAAAAATGCCCGCTTTTTATCTTTTACATCCGCAAACTCAGAAAACTTTGGTAGCGTTACACTGTGCAGCGGTTTTTCTTTTTTCTTTTGCTTTTTAGATTGCTCTGAACTTGTTTGTTCATCTGAACCACTCTCGTCACTTTGTAAAAAAGGAAACGCCAGTGCCCAAATAAAAAGTGCGGCTAATATAAACTTTATAATGTTTTTTAACATGTACTCTCTCAATAAAACTTTAAATTATGTATGGGTAATGCACATACATACGAAGCGTTATTATACCTAAGCCACTTTATAAAGGCGAACTTTCACTAACTGCGCAAATACCGTACAACGTGTGCACTCGCAATTTATAGTTCATGGGTATATTCTAACGTTATTAACTAATTACGAGTCAGTAGTATGGACAAACAGTGGCAAAGCCGAATTATAGAACAATATAAACACCGCCCTAATGATAATCGCTCACCGTGGCAGGTTGATCGCTCACGTATTATTCATGCTGCTGCGTTTAGGCGTCTGCAAGCTAAAACCCAAATTATGGGTATTGGCTTAAACGACTTTTACCGTACTCGCCTTACTCACTCATTAGAAGTGTCGCAAATTGGCACCGGCATACTGCGCCATTTAAAAGTACAACACAGCGACTTTAGCCATTTTCCGTCAACCGGATTACTAGAAACCCTATGCTTAGCCCACGACATTGGCCACCCGCCGTTTGGTCATGGCGGCGAAATTGCACTTAATTATATGATGCGCGATCACGGTGGTTTTGAAGGCAACGCGCAAACGCTGCGTATTGTTGCCAAGCTTGAACCATACAGCGACGGCCATGGTATGAACCTTACCCGCCGCACCTTATTGGGCTTTATAAAATACCCTGCATTTATAAATAAGCTTTGGCACACTATCCCTAAAGCAAACCCTGAGCGTGCATTTATTAAAGCAGACGATTGGCGACCAGCTAAAGGCTTATATAACGACGATGCGGCTATATTCAATTGGATAGTAGAGCCCTTGAGTCAAAACGATAAAAGCTTGTTAAGTAACCACACGGCAATAGATAAGTACCGCGCTAAAACCAGCTATAAGTCGCTCGATAGCGCCATAATGGAGCACGCCGACGATATAGCCTATGCGGTACACGACCTAGAAGATGCCATAGCCACCAAAGTACTTACTCTTGATGATTGGCAAACCCATGCTTTACCACAACTGCAGGCGCTTAACTTTAGCTGGTTAAACGATATGCTTGAATCACTCACTTTACGACTGTTTTCAAAGCATGATTTTGAGCGCAAAGATGCCATAGGCGAACTGGTTAATACCTTTATCATTCATATTCATTTAGATGTGCAAAACGAAGCGTTCGAATGCCCTATTTTAAAATACACAGCCAAGCTAGAAACTCAGTACGAGAGTGTACTGCAAATACTTAAACACTTTGTGTTTCAGCGCTTAATTCGCAACCCTAAAATGCAACAAATTGAGTTTAAAGGGCAAAACCTACTGATTGAATTATTTACCGCTTTTGCCAGCGATCCGCTGCGGTTATTGCCCGAAACCACGCAAGCCCAGTACATAGAGGCGCAAAAACAAAACCAAGGTATGCGTATTATTTGCGATTACCTCAGTGGTATGAGTGATGAATACGCCTATAAAACCTATCAACGGCTGTTTTCACCTGTTCAATAATGAGTGGCTTTTAAACCATTAATAAAAAAACCGAGTAAGTTTATTTACTCGGTTTTTTTTTGTGGTTACTTCACTTTGAAAAAGTCGTAATTAAAGTGACTTAACTCCCATGTTATAAAGCGTAAAGCCATACATATCGGCGTACAAATCAATAATTTTACTCGTTGGTGTGCCTGCACCATGTCCGGCGTTTGTTTCAATACGAATAAGCGTAGGGTTTGTACCCGCTTGTTTAGCTTGTAACTGCGCAGCAAATTTAAATGAGTGCGAAGGCACTACTCTATCGTCATGATCCCCTGTTGTTATCATAGTTGCAGGGTATTCTATGCCCGCTTTTACATTATGCAGCGGTGAGTAGTTTTTTATGTAAGTAAACATTTCTTTGCTTTGCTCACTGGTTCCATAATCGTACGCCCAGCCGGCGCCTGCAGTAAATGTATGGTAACGCAGCATATCGAGTACGCCTACAGCCGGCAGCGCCACTTGAAATAAATCAGGTCGCTGGGTCATAACTGCGCCTACCAATAAGCCACCATTTGAGCCGCCACGCAGAGCTAAGCGCTGTTTAGATGTGTACTTTTTGCTTTGTAAATACTCAGCTGCGGCAATAAAATCATCAAATACATTTTGTTTTTGTAATTTAGTGCCCGCATTGTGCCACTCTTTCCCGTACTCACCACCACCGCGAATATTGGCGACCGCATACACACCGCCTTGTTCAAGCCAAGCGGCAGTGGTTGGGCTAAAGCTTGGCGTTAAGCTAATATTAAAACCACCATAACCATATAAAATAGTTGGGTTTGAACCATCTAACTTTATACCGTTTTTGTAGGTAATTATCATAGGTACTTTAGTGCCGTCTTTTGAGTTATAAAACACTTGCTCAGAGGTGTAATCGTCACTATTAAAATCAACCCCAGATTTACGATAAACACCCGACTCCCCTGTAGTTACATCAAACGTATAGGTCGTTCCTGGGGTTTTGTAATTGGTAAAAGAGTAATACAGCGTTGTTTGCTCTTTTTTGCCACTAAAGCCACCCGCTGTGCCCACACCCGGCAAGGTAATATCGCGAATTAGCTCTCCCTTTTTGTTGTACTGTTTCACTTTTGAAATAGCATCAACCATGTAATTTGCAAAAAAGGTATCGCCGCCTTTAGTAAGTTTTAATACATTTTTGGTTTCGGGAATAAAGTCTTGCCAGTTTTGCGGGCCAGGATCAGCTGCATCTACCGTCACTACTTTTTGATTTGGGGCATTTAAGTTAGTCACTAAAAACAGCTTACTACCTTCGTTATCAATAACCGATGTATCTGAGTCAGTGTTTCCTACAATAGTCACAAACTCGCTGTCTTTTTGAGTTAAGTCTTTAATAAATAGCTTATTACCCGAAGTAGAAGTACTGGCAGAAATAAGTAAATAACGGCCATCATGCGTTACATCTGCTCCTACATAACGATGTTTTTGCTCATCGGTTGCGCCAAATACCAGTTTATCGGTTGCTTGATCAGATCCTAAGGTGTGATAGTACACTTTATGCTGATCGGTTTTAGCCGACAACTCACTGCCTTCAGGTTTATCGTAGCTAGAATAGTAAAAACCCTCGTTGCCTAACCAGTCTATGCCACTAAATTTCACATCAACTAAAGCCTGCTCCACTTGCTCTTTAGTTTGTGTGTCTATAATAATAATTTTGCGCCAATCACTGCCGCCTTGAGATATTTGATACGCGAGTAATGAGCCATCTTTTGAAAACGACAACCCCGACATAGACGTAGTGCCATCGTCGCTAAACGTGTTTGGATCTAAAAACACCTCAACGTCACCACCCTCTTTACTGCGATATAAAACATACTGGTTTTGCAGGCCATCGTTTTTATAAAAGTAGGTGTAATCGCCCTCGGTAAAGGGAGCGCCTATTTTTTCGTAGTTCATTAACTTTTCAAGACGTTGCTTTAACTTATCGCGATAAGGAATTTGCTCTAAATACGAAAAGGTTACCTTGTTTTGTGCTTTAACCCAGCTGGCAGTCTCTGCGCTCATATCATCTTCTAACCAGCGATATGGGTCGGCCAGTGTTTCGCCAAAGTAGTTATCTACTACATTACCCTTTTTAGTTACAGGGTAGTTTACTGAATTTGCTTGGCTCATGGGTGCTTTAGCTTCTTTATTAGTGACGGTATTTGTTGGCTCTGAGCAGCCGCTAAGTGCTACAAGAACAGCACATGCTAGGGTTTGTTTAAACATTTATCGTTCCATTATTATTGATTTTTAATAGTAGGCCTAAGTTATTAACTTTAAGCAAGTTTGTCTAGCTAGATACGTTCAATACCACTTGTCGCTGTAAACAAGTGTAAACTTAGGCTTTAATAAGATTACACAGCATTAATAAATAAGAGCAGTACATGCCCAGCCCTAAATTTAATAGCTTTAAAGCATTTTACCCCTACTACTTAACAGAGCATCGCAATATTACGTGCCGACGCTTGCACTTTATTGGCAGCACTTTAGTACTTTTTGTTATTGGCGTAGCGGTGCTTAAATCGCAATACCGTTTATTGTGGTTGTTACCTGTAATTGGCTATGGTTTTGCCTGGGTTGGGCATTTCTTTTTTGAAAAAAACAGACCCGCTACCTTCAAGCACCCTTTTTACAGTTTGTGGGGCGACTGGGTTATGTTTAAAGATATGCTCATTGGAAAAATAAAGTGGTGAGTTATATCTAGTAAACAATGTAGTGAGTTATAGCTAATAAAATAAATTTCTATTATTAACCCCTCACTTTAAAGTAAACATTATGTTTATTGAATGTTATTCAATTGACTGCCTTTGCTGCTTGGGTATATGTTAAAAGCTGTAATTTTAATTAGCTCAATTGTTACTGCAAATTTAACTGAACTAATTTACTGCGTTTTTGAATGAGGGAATCAACATGAATAATAAATTATTATTAAAACTGCAAAAATCAACGCCACTCACTGTGTGCGCGCTAAGCGTATCGGCGGCATTACTGGGCTCTATGTACGCATCTGCTGCTGAGCAAGACACCCAAGCCGAGGCAAATATTGAACAAATTAGTGTTATTGGCTCGCGCCGACTAGGCCGAACTGTAGAGGACAGCCCAGTTCCAATTGATATTATTGGTGCCGATTCGCTTAAAAACTCAGGCCAAACCGAAACCAACGCCCTGCTTAGTAGCTTACTGCCTAGCTTTAACTTTCCGCAAGCATCACTTACCGATGGTAGTGACCATGTACGCCCAGCTCAACTGCGTGGTTTAGCACCCGATCATACCTTAGTGCTTGTTAATGGTAAGCGTCGCCATAGTAATGCGCTACTTAATTTAAATGGCTCAACGGGTCGAGGCTCATCATCGGTTGATTTAAATGCTATTCCGGCCAATGCTATTGCCCGAATTGAGGTACTGCGTGATGGCGCTGCTGCGCAGTATGGATCCGACGCAATAGCCGGTGTTATTAATATTGTACTTAAAAGTGCCAGTAGTGGCGGTTCTGTATCGGCTATATATGGCGCAAACATGACCGAAATGGATGGCGTGCCTGAACTTAAATCGGTATCAGAAGATGCCAATGGTAATTTAGCCTTTAACGAAGGGAGCGACCGTTCATTAACCGATGGCCAAACGTTAACACTGCAAGGCAATATGGGGTTTGAGCTAGGCGATAATGGTTTTTTAAATATATCTACCGAATATCGCGATCGTCATTCAACCAATCGCTCTGACTACGACCAACGTGAAAACTACGCTCGTTTAGATGATGGCTCCGTAAATGGCGCACTCGATCCACGCGAGTTAACCTGGGATCGCTACAATCATAATTTTGGTAATGGTAATGTAGAAGACTTTTCTGTTTTTTATAACGCAGGATATGAGCTAACAAATAACGCTGAACTGTATTCTTTTGGCTCTTATAGTAAACGTGAAGGCGAAGGTGGAGGTTTTTACCGCCGCGCGCAAGATGATCGTAACGTCACCGAAATTTACCCCGACGGCTTTTTACCGGTTATCACCTCTGATATAAATGACTTTTCTCTCGCATTGGGCGTTAAAGGCTTTGTGAGTGAGTGGAATTACGATGTATCTGCCGTATACGGGCTAGATGACTTTGAATTTGGTGTAATAGATAGCGTAAATACCTCGTATGGGCCAAGCAGCCAAACACGTTTTGATGCCGGTACACTTACCTACGACCAACTTACGCTTAATGTTGATTTTAGCCGCGAGGTTGATGTCGACTTTTTAGCCAGCGGCTTAAACATTGCTGTAGGTGCTGAGTACCGCCGCGAAGGCTACGAAATTCAAGCAGGCGAAGAAGCCTCTTATGCCCAAGGCACATTTGGCCCTGGTGGTGCAGTAACCGATCCAGTGAACGGCCCATTTGGTTCAGCAGGCTCGCAAGTGTTCCCTGGTTTTACCCCTGAATCGGCAAGCGATAACAGCCGCCATAATGTAAGCTTATACGTAGATTTAGAAGCCTACATTACCGACAACTGGAACTTAACCGTTGCAGCGCGTTACGAAGATTACTCTGACTTTGGTGATACCTTAAACGGTAAAATTGCCACACGTTATACACTAACCGAAGATTTAGCGCTGCGCGCCTCAGTATCAACCGGTTTTAGAGCGCCTTCGCTACAGCAACAACATTTTACTTCAGTTGCTACTGTATTTGTTGATGGTGAACCCACACAAACCGGTACTTTTGCACCCAGCAGTAACGTTGCAAAAGCACTCGGATCACCTGGCCTAGATGCCGAAGAAGCCACCAACTATGGAATAGGCTTTACTTGGTCAACCGACTTTAATTTCAGCTTATCGGTAGATTACTATCAAATACTTATTGATGACCGTATTGTACTGTCGAATAACTTATCTGGCGCTGCTATTGCCGATTTACTCGAAGGTACAGGGGCTAATCAAGGACGATTTTTCTTAAACGCTATTGATAGTAAAACTCGCGGTGTTGATGTGGTTGCATCATATAACCTAATTACAGATAACTACGGCGATGTAGCATTTAATTTAGGCTTTAACTATGGCAAAAACCAAGTAACAGACATTATTGCCCCACCTGCAGAGCTGCAAGGCGCTGGGTTTGATCAAGACAACTTATTTTCTGGTAACGAACTACGTCGCTTTGAAGTAAGTACCCCGCGTAATAAATATAACTTAAGCGCGGTTTGGACTATGGATGATTGGCGCGCCACCTTACGAAATACTCGCTACGGCGAAACCCAAGATCCATCGGATATTGCACAGCGTAACGAAGTTTTAAAACCTAAATGGATCACCGATTTAGATGTAGCCTACGCAGTAACTGACAATGTATCGGTAAGCTTAGGTGCTAATAATATTTTTGATGTATACCCAGATCCAACCCGCGACCTAGTTGATGACGTAACTACATTCTCACGCTTATTTTCGTACTCAAGCTTTTCGCCATTTGGTTTTAATGGCCGCTACGTTTACGGCAAAATAGAAATGAGATTTTAATCCGCTAAGGTTTAAAGCTATTTAACCTAAGCGCTAATTAAATAGCAAAAATACAAAAGCCACCTAATTAAAGTTAATTAGGTGGCTTTTTAGTGGGTTAAATTAAAAACTAAATTTTAGTTAACCAACCGTGTGTATCTGCAGTTTTACCCCATTGAATATCGTTCAATGCTTGGCGCAGGCGCGCCGTAGTTGGGCCAGCTTCGCCGTTACCAACTTGGTATTCTTTATCATTATGAATAAACGTGCCCACTGGTGTTAATACTGCCGCAGTACCCGAAAGTGCTGCTTCAGTGCCCGGTTTAGCTGCGCGCTCTAAAAGCTCAGTAACACTAAAGTTACGCTCGCTTACCGTCATACCTAAGTCTTTAGCTATGGTTAAAATACTATTACGGGTAACACCATGTAAAAATGTGCTATCGAGCGCTTTAGTAATAATTTCGTTGCCATCAATTAAAATAAAGTTAGCTGCACCGGTTTCTTGTACGTCGCCACCTGGACAAAATAAAATTTGATCAGCCTGATGCTTAGTACGTGCTGCTGAAATTGGTCCTAGTGCACTGGCGTAGTTGCCACCACTTTTTATCATGCCCATGTGCGGCGCACAGCGCATACCATCTTCTTCAAGTAATACGCGCAGTGCCGTTGCACCGCCACTAAAGTAATCACCTACTGGCGATAACAAGGTATATAGCAATGAACTCATTGAAGGCGCAGCGGCTTTACCAATTGCGGCCTCAGTACCAATATGCGTTGGGCGAATATACATAGATCCCGGTGGTAAAGGCGTTTCATCTGCGTATTGGCGCACAATATCAATAATCATGGTTTTTAGCATCTCGCCATCAACACTTGGTAAACTAAGCAATTCAGAACTCTGCTGCATGCGCGCAATGTTTGCATCCATTCTAAAAATATAGACTGAGCCATCTTCATGGCGAAAGGCTTTTAAGCCTTCAAAACATGTGCTTGAATAATGTAAAACGTGAGCGCCAGGATGCAGTTCAAGCTTATCAGAAGGGACAATTGAGCTTTCGCTCCATTTATTATCAGAAAAACGAGCTTGAATCATCTGCGGCATAAACACAGTACCAAATGCGGCCATTTTAATCTCTCTTGTGTGGTCTATTTTTCTCCATTGTATGACAACCAACTACTACTTAACCATAGCAAAACAGCCTGTTTTTTAATTAATTAGAAGAATTTTTTGCATGTAGTGATGGTTATTTAATCAAAAAAGCCATTTTCAACACTTTAATGCAATAATCAGCTAACGCCTTTACGCTAACCGATTATTTAATGCAGGCATTACCGTTACAGCTACTTTATTAATCATTATTTAAAAGAATACCGAAATATACGCTTTAACACCGAGGCATATTGACTAAAAAACCCTCCCGTATTGTAGGCAATGCCTTGTTTTTGCAATACTGCTTGTACTTGCGGTGCCACTTCTTGATAACGCGACGAAGGCATATCTGGAAACAAGTGATGCTCAATTTGAAAACTCAAATGCCCGGTTAATACATGAAACCAACGCGGCCCTTTAATATTTGACGAGCCCAATACTTGGCGGTAATACCACTGCCCTTGGCTTTCGTTTACACAGTCTTGTTCTTTAAAAGTATGGGTTTGCTCAGTAAAGTGACCACAAAATATTATGGTCGACGTCCATAAGTTACGAATTAAATTTGCTACTAAGTTACCCGCTAATACCCACAAAAATAATGGCCCAGCAAGTAACGGAAATATCACATAATCTTTAATTAATTGGCGCGCGCCTTTACTAAAAAAGCGCTGTTTTAAGGTGCTATGCAATACGGCACCATCGCGGTGTGGCTTCTTTTTACCTATAAACACGCGCTCGCCTGCCAGTTCGTGATACGACACTCCCCATTGAAACAACACACTTAAATTTAAATAGGTTATAAATTGCCACGTGTTTTTTAAACGCCATTTAAAATCGTCACTTAACCTTAATAAGCCATAACCAAAATCGCGGTCTTTACCTATAATATTGGTGTATGTGTGGTGCTCAAAGTTATGCACTCGGTGCCAACTTTGTCCATCGCAGGCTATGTCCCATTCATAGTTTTGTGAATTAAGTTGCTTGTCGTTCATCCAATCGTACTGGCCATGCATTACATTGTGGCCAATTTCCATATTATCTAAAATTTTAGCAAGGGCGAGTAACAGCACACCCACAACCCACAACCCACAGTAATGGCACAATAAAACCAAGCATAAGTAAAATACGCCCGCTCCATTCGCATACTCGCTGTTTACGTACAACAGCGCGAATATAATCAGCATCTTGCTGGCCTACTTTGCCAAGGGTATCCATTTTTATGGCATTTAATTCTTTTTCTAATTGCTCAAAGTTAATGGTTTTCATAATTGTAGCTCCAAATCACTTACCGCTTGGCTTACGCAAAGTTGAATTAACTGCTCGCCGCTATCACTTAATTCACCGGTTTTTAAATTGCGTACCACGCCCGACTTTTTAATACATTGGCACTGATGGCAAATACCAATGCCGCAACCACGTTTAACGGGTAGCTTTTTTTCTTCAAACTGAGTTAGCAAAACATCGTTGCCCAATACCACATGCGCGCCACTGTTAATTTTTACATTAAATTGGCTGTCGTCTTTTAAGCGCGGCAACGCTAAACCAAATGCCTCTTGGTAGTAATTTAAATCATGCTTTTTAGCAAAGTCACTCACCGTTTGCATAAAGGCTGCAGGGCCACAGCAATAAATATCGGGGTTTTCCCATGGTTTAATATTGCAGGTTATATCGCTTGATTGCTCGCGCGTTAATAATAAAAACGAAAAATGCGCAAACTGCGCCGCCAGTTCACTCAGCTCATCAACACATTGATGCTCAGTTACTTTTGCGTAATACACTAACAACACCTTTTGCGTGGTTTGGCTTAGGTAATCATCAAGCATAGCCAGCATGGGGGTAATGCCCGACCCACCAGCAATAAAAGTGGCCGGTGTATGTGTGTTTTTAAATACAAAGTCGCCATTTGGCGCAGAAATACTGCACCACAAACCCGCTTTTAAGGTGTTATTTAGTAAACTTGTAAAACGCCCTTGTGGATTTGTTTTGATTAGTAAACGCACTAACCCTGTATTTTTAAATTGCTGAGCGCTTGAAGCCACAGTAAAAACACGCGTTAATAATCGCCCGTTAATTTCAAGGGTTAAACTTATATGCTGCCCAGCAGTATGCTTAGGCCATTGCTTACTTGGTTTAAGTTGCACACTTAAAAAATTGCCATTAAGGGTAACTGCGTCAACTACTTGGGCTCTATATTGCCCTGCGCGCCATGCGGGTTTAAACACCTGCATAATTGGCTCTATATAACTGGCAAAACTTTGATGATGTAAAAACCATTTTGAAAATTGATCTAATATTTGCGTGATCATAAGCACTTAATTCTCTATTGCGATTCAAAACACTTTGGGCTTACACGTGTGCGCCCAAACTTTCAGCGCACAAGTGTACGCTCAATATTTGTGATTTCAACCCTGTTAGAGTAATTATTCAATATTTAGCTGCAGGACTAATTTATACTTTAATAATCGATTTTCCACGCGGCATCGTATGTATACTCAATCAAGCAAATACATTAAAAGTAATTAAGAGAGTAAGCATGTTTTCGATATTTAAATCAGATCCAAGCAAAAAACTACGCAAAGAGTACGACGCAAAATTAGAGCAAGGCATGCAGGCACAGCGTAAAGGCGATATTAAAAGCTACGCTATGTTAAGCGCCGAGGCCGAAAAAATTTGGAGTGAAATAGAAACTCTTGAGGCTAAAAAAGCTAAGTAAATGCATATAGTTAAACGCGGCTCTTTGCATTAAAAACACCGGGCAGCGTTTAGTAAAATAACTCATAAATTTAAACTTTCTTTTTATACCGTTGTGGTATTTTCTGATTACTTTCAAGTAAAAGCAGCAAATAAGTATTAATCAGCCTCCCCACCCCAAAAAAACCACTTAAAAACTTAACTACTAAATAAATCCCACTCAATAAAACCAAATAAATTATTAAGCGACAACTACTGCGCATTAAAACCGTATTTATATTTTGCCCTATAACCTTATTAAAAGTTGTTTTAGGCATAACAGTAAAACTTATTTTATACCCCGCATAAACAATTGTTTACATAGACGTTTTTAAGTGAAATTATTGAACAATATAATACACGCTATTTTGGGGTGTGATAACTCAAAAAGTGGGACTCATTATCCATATAAGTAATTAAAGCAGGGAGATTTGCAGTGATTTCATATCAAGCAACAGTCGATCTTTATGCATCGGCAGATATTACATATAAAAATATGCGTTCATACTATGAATATTATTCGGTTTGCTGGGAACAATCTAATATACAAGAGCAAATTGTAGACTTAGAAAATTGGGATATTCTTTATAATACTTCGCTCGTTGGCGCAATTCGTTTAGCCTTTGATAATGAAGGATGTTATATCCGAGATATACAGGTTAGTGAGAAATTTCAAAATAAGGGAATTGGGGCAGCTGCTCTAGCAGAGTGCGAACGATTAGCGATTAAAGCTGGTGTTAATTTACTTAGACTACGAGTTTTTAAAATTAGCCCTGCGTATCATCTGTATACGAGAAATGGCTTCGTAATAGACAAAGAAGAAGACCGGTTTTTCTATATGTCACGAAAGATCTATTAACAAGCGCTATAAAGCCTAAGCATAATAACTCATCCATAATCTTTAACGCTTTTTAGCTGCTTGTCGTGTACTTTAGAAAGTACTAACAGCGAGCAAATAGCACCTAATAGTGCTAATCCCATATCTGATTGGGTATCCCAAATATAACCTTGGGTGCCTAAAAATGCTTCGGCATTTTCGCCGCTCAACAATGCCACCCACCACTCTAGTAGCTCATAAAAAGCACTAAAGGCTAAGCATATCGAAATAATAAACGTAATGAGCCACCCTTTGCCATTAACTACATTTTTACGCAGTAAAATTTCGCGTGCTAGTAATGCAGGTACAAAGCCCTGAAAAAAATGCCCTACTTTGTCGTAGTTATTGCGCTCACTGCCAAATAAATTATCGAATAGCGGTACTTCAGCATAGGTGTAATGGCCGCCTACCATCAACACAATACAATGCGCTAAAATAAACCAATATAAAATAGGGGTTAACTTAAATTGTTTATAGGTGCCAAGCATAATTACCACACCAATAATGGCTGGTAGCACTTCTAAAAACCAAGTAAATTGATCTTTTGGGTTTATACCCGACCAGATCAGCACGCTAAAAAATAATCCGAGCCATATATACTTTATTATCATTTTTACACTCAACTATAGCTTTCTTGAATTTTGGTATTATTTAAAGTTAACTTTAGCTGTTAAACGGTTAAATAAACGCGGAAAAAAGCGTTTAATGGTAGGAGCCCAACCACTTAAGCCTTGGCCAACAATCACTTCATCTTTTTTGCTATTAATAGCGTTAATCATTTTTGATGCGGCTACTTTAACATCCATGCCATTTTCTATAGCTTGCTCAGATTTATTTTGTGCAACACCTTGCGGGTTTAATGAGTTGTGCGCAATCGCGGTTTTTATAAAACCTGGGCAAATTGTTAAACAATGAATGTTATGCTCTTTTACTTCTGCGCGCAGGCAATCCATAAACCCCACCACAGCAAATTTAGCGCCTGAGTAACCGGTTCTTAGTTTAGAGCCTACCTTTCCTGCCACACTACTTATAGCCACAACCGAGCCACTTTTTCTTGCAACCATAGAGGGCAGTACCGCTTTAGTTAATGCCACTAAACCAAAATAGTTAACCTCCATTAATTGGCGGTACACTTTAAAGTCGTTTTCTAAAAATAAGCTACGCTGCGATATGCCACCGTTATTAATTAAAATATCGATTGCGGGCAACTCATTTATTGCCGCGGTAACTTTACTTAATACTTCTTCGGGCTTTGCTAAATCGAGTGGCAATATTAAATGCCCTTCTCCTTTTAGTTCAGCCTTAAGCGCTGTCAGTTTTTCAACATTACGCGCCGATAAAATAACGCTAGCACCTAGCTCTGCAAACTGTATTGCCAGCTCCTTACCTATGCCCGATGACGCACCGGTGATCCACACTGTTTTATTATTATAATTCATACTTTGTTACCGTATTTTTATGCTTTAGTTACAGCACGTTAGTTATTGTGTTTATGGCTTGGTTGGGCCGGCAATATCGGTTACTTGCTGCTCTAGCTTTTTATAACAGCCCAACATAAATAATAGCTCTGCAGTAACATACAAAGGGCCAATAATAAGCCCCGATATATCATCTATAAACGCGGGTTTTTTACCTTCAAAATAATGGCCAGCAAACTGTAAAATCCAACCAAATACAAACAGCCCTACACTAATCGTTAACCAAGGCGTAAATGCCATGGCTGCAATAGGTTGCGCGCCCACAAGTAATATAGTTAATAGCACAGCCATAATAAGACCCAACGACACACTCAACATTAAATAATACACAACTGATACAAATACAATAAGTTGTCCGCCATCTATAACAAGGCCTCCCAACGGGATCTGAATGCGCGCCAATAAGCACAATACGGCAAATACAATGAGCGGAATGCCTAACAGGTGGGTGAGTACATTGCGTTTTGAGCGGTGATAAAGCCCGTAGTTACCTAGTTGCTGCTGCAGGGTTTTCATTAGTAATCCTTGTTTATTTTTGTTATAAGTTTTTACCTTAGCAAAAGTAAGCACAATAACAATGTAAACTATTCAATATTATGTAAATTAAATAAGTGCAAAAATTATTTTCCCCGGCTCATGCTGAGGTTTCATATCCATTCGATCGCGCCCTTGTTGGTATTCTTGCTCAAGCATTTTTTCAAGTTCGTTAATTTTATCTGCAATTACATCAAGATCAGCGCCTTGCGCTTGTAACTCTTTAGTCAGCTCCTCTATTGCCGCTTTTAGCTCGTCTATTTTGTCTTTATTTACACCTAAACGCTGATAAACAAGCGCTTCTTGGGCTTTTTCTAAAAATGATTGCTCTTTAGGGGCTGAGTTTATGCCTTTAACATCACCTGCTTTTTCATCAATGGGGGGATTGATTGCCGCAACTTCGCTTGGGCTTGCCGCTTTAGTTACACTAGAGGAGTTATAGTTACTGTATTGATTTTTAAACGTTATTGTTGTCATTAGCTCAAATCCATTGTTGCGTTACAAGCTATGCAGCAATTTTAGTTCCAACTAAGTAAAAAAGCCCTAACAAAATCTAAACTTAAACCTTACTTAGCTTTATTTAAAATAAAAGCAAAATAATAAATAGTTAGAGCTAAGTATTATGGGTGTTTTTATAACCATGTATTGATAGCAATATAACTATTATAAGTAGTTATATTGCAACATAACGACTGCTTATTTAATTTAAGTTTTAGGTTCTAAATGTAATCTATGGAGTTCATTGCGTACCCATTTAGTATCAAGGTAGTGCTCTAAATTAGCTTGGGCAAACTTTAAAAAGCTGCGCGCTGCGTGCGAAATGTGTCTGTCGGTACGCATTACAAAGTACCATTGGCTGGCTATATCGGTGTCGATCACATGCAGTTTTGTATAGCTATTATCACCTTTTGGTAAAACATGATGCGACAGCAAGCTAATTCCCATACCCGACGATACTGCAACCCGTATGGCTTCGTTACTCGCCATTTTAACGCCGTCGCTAAGTACTAAGCCCCTACTTTGTAGCTCACTTTCAAATAGCATACGTGTGGCAGAACCATTTTCACGCAGTAAAAATCGATATGACATTAAGTCCGCCAACGTTACGTTTTTTTTATTCAATAGAGGATGATTATTAGGCACTATAAATTCTAATGGATTATGTAAAAACCGAGCAGCTTGGGCTTGCTCTAACGATGGTGGGTGGCTAAAAACGTAAATGTCGTCTTCTCCACGCTCAAAGCGAGCTAATACCTCTTCGCGATTGCCTATTTCCAGCGGTAACTCTACATGCGGATGCAAATTACTATATGGGCCGAGTAATTTAGGCAAAATATATTGCGCCGTATTTACCATGGCAATTTTACATCGGCCTCGCTCGCCTCCACGTAATTCGGCTAAAAAATCTTGGTAATCTTCAAAATGAGCAAACACCTGCTTGCAGGTTCTAAATAGCTCAAGGCCAGCCTCGGTTACCTGTAACTTTTGCTGTTGCATAGTTATTAGTGGCTCTCCTATTTCTTCTTGTAAGCGCTTTATTTGAAGTGAAACAGTAGGTTGCGTTAAATAAAGCTGCCTTGCTGTTTCACTTAACGAGCGGGTTTTTACTACACTCATAAATACTTCTAGTAATCTAAACGATATATGCCTTAAATCCATACCCACCTCATAGATAGCTATCTATATATAACCACTGTTCATTTTATTATTTACTATACAAAGTTTTCTCTACAATAGCGCCACTTAATTTTATAGCTAGGAAACACCGTGCCCGATATTGTTGTTATGTTTTTTATATTAGGTTTAATCGCCGGACTTATACACTCTGATCTTGCTATACCCAAAGCCACTTACGAAACCCTAAGCTTACTGCTAATGCTTACTATTGGTTTAAAAGGCGGTATGGTTTTACACGGTAATTTAAATTGGCAACTACTCCCTGAAATGGGGGCCATTATGCTGCTTGGGGGGCTTATTCCTTTAATGCTGTACCCTATTTTAAAGTACGTTATTACACTTTCTCATGCTAATAGTGCCAGTATTGCGGCGCATTATGGCTCTGTTAGTGCGGGTACATTTGCTGTTGCGCTTGCCTACGCAGAGTCGTCTAGTTTGGTTGTAGGCGCTGAAGTAACTTTATATTTAGTGATGCTAGAGCTGCCGGCCATTATTGTTGGCCTGCTAATATATAGAAAATTTAATAAAGAAAGTGCGACAGCTAAAAAGCTGTCTTTAAAAGCGGTTTGGCACGAAGCGCTAACCAATAAAAGCGTTATTTTACTCGTTGGCGGTGTAATTATTGGCATAATGTACGGCACGCAACAAGGTAGCCAAGTTACCAGCTTATTAACTAACGGCTTTAAGGTTGTACTGGCATTATTTTTACTTGAAATGGGTTTAACCGCAGCGCAAACTTTGCGCCCTGTGCCTTGGCATCATTGGAAGTTAGCTTTATTTGCTATTATTACCCCTTTATTTTTGGGCACGCTTGGCGTAGCAGTCGGTACACTTTTACACCTGGAAATGGGTTCAATTGTAGTTTTAGGGAGCCTAGTTGCCAGTGCCTCATACATTGCAGCGCCTGCAGCCATAAAAGCCGCTATTCCAGAAGCGAATATTGGCCTTGCTATGCTGTGCTCTTTAGGTATTACCTTTCCGTTTAATGTTTTAATAGGTATTGGTTTGTATCATCAATTAGCGCTGCTAATGCAGTAATCAAACGTTTAGTTTTAACTCGGCTGCATAAATTAAAACCGCTCGTTTACAACACATAAAAGTAATCGTTTTAAAGGCTGTTACTTTTATTTGTTGTGCCGCAACTGTTTATAACTTAAAAACACTTACTAATGGTTTGCTCAATAGCTTAAATTTATTGCTCTTATCGCATTAAACCAAGCAAATAAAATAACAAAAACCATACAATTTTAATACGTTTAAAACACAAACACGTCGCAATTGTGCGCTTATTTTACGTAATTGTGCAGTTAAAAATTTATTTTCATTGATTAATAAAAAATCACTTTACTTCCTTTCAAAAGAGTCCTACATTCGCCGCAAAATCAACCAACATTAAATAATCGCCTTAAAACAGAGTCGGTAAACAGCGTTTATTTATGACCTTAAAATCGGATAATTCTAATGATAGAATTCGTTGCTACTAGCAAGTCAAATAACCCGTTAGCACCTGTTATCGGTTTGTCTTTTTTTGCTATAGCTTCTGGCTTTTTAATGAGCCTGATCCCGCTATCGCTATCGGCATTTAAACTCGATGTAGATCTTGCCCCATGGCTAGCGAGTGTATTTTATTTTGGCTTACTTATTGGCGCTACATGCATTGAACGCATAGTAGTAAAAATAGGCCACAGGTTTGCTTTTATTTTATTTCTTAGTTTATTAATTTTAAGTGTTCTTGCTCAGCTAGTTATGCCTAAAGCTGGGGTTTGGTTAATGGCGCGTTTTGTTGCCGGTATGGCCGTTGCAGGTGTATTTGTGGTGGTTGAATCGTGGTTATTAATGACCAACACGCCTAAAGCTCGTGCTAAACGTTTAGGCCTTTACATGACCTCGCTTTATGGCGGCAGCGCAGTAGGCCAACTTGCTATAGCACCGCTAGGCACGGTAGGTGCTGTGCCCTACTTATTTGTAGTTGGTTTATTATTGCTAGCAATTTTAGCACCGTTATTAATTACATCAGGCCAACCAGATAGCCAAGAACTACAAAAACTGCCATTAAAAGAAATTAAAACCCTTAGCCGCCCAGCAATATTAGGTTGCTTAGCGTCGGGGTTATTACTGGGGCCAATTTACGGATTAATGCCTGTATATATCGCAGCACAAAGCGAGCAAGCTCAATATACAGGTTTGTTAATGGCAATTATTATTCTTGGCGGCATGTTAGTACAGCCACTTGTAAGTTACTTATCTACTCGTATGGGTAAAAACTTACTCATGGCAATGTTTTGCTTTTTAGGTGCAGCAAGTGTGTTAGGTATATTGCAAGCAACCAGCTTTAGCGGCTTAGTTGTTAGCTATTTAGTGTTAGGGGCAGCAAGCTTTGCACTTTATCCTATTGCCATTACGCTCGCCTGCGACTCTTTGCCTATGGCTAAAATTGTATCAGCAACCGAAATCATGCTTTTAAGCTACAGCTTAGGCTCTGTGCTAGGCCCAATGCTTGCAGCTAACTTCTCTGATGCAAGCGATGGTATTTTACTTTATTTAGGCGGCTGCTTAGCCACCACCTGTATTTACATGCTAATTAAAAGCATGAAAGACATTCCAACAGGCAGTACACCCGTTGCAGGCTAAGCTAGCAACCACATAAATTAGTAATACAAAAATGCCGCTCAGTAAAATGAGCGGCATTTTTTGTTGTTCACAATTAATAATAATACTTTATAAAGGCATCGCCCTTTTTAATCTTTGCTATTTAATGCTTCTTATAAAGATAGCTCTTGTTTAGCGCGCGTTAAGTTATGTGATACAAGTGCGTTTTTATTAAGCTGCACTGCCTCGTATAAATCAGCGATTGCAGCAGTCTCGTTATTTGCTTTTAAACGTGCAACACCACGGTTACTTAACGCGTACGATGTAAGCTGGCGTAGTTTAAACTTAGAGCCTTGTGCATTATTTAATAGTGCAATTGCTTGTGTACACACGGCTTCAGCTTCAGCGTAATTTTTTGACTTAACGTTAAGCGCACAGCTGTTAAACGATTGCTCCAACTGCTGTGGTGCAGTTGCGGTTTCAATAACCATTAATTTGTAATCACTTTGCTCAGCCATTGCAGCAGCTGAACATGTAAGTAGTGAGCTAAGAGCGATAGTTTTGATAAGTGTTAATTTCATGGTCATAGTCCTATTAGTTAAGTCGTGCTTGTTGCCGACAACTGAACTTTAGAGAATTAACACAAAATCGACAAACGATTAAAATAAACTCGATAGGTGAATAAAACTAACCTATAGACTTTAGTCTAGTGATGATTCATTAATTTACTCTCATATAATTTATCTAGTTGTCGTAGCCCCTCTACTTACTTTTTGCTTCACTTATGCTTAAAAAGCAAGCACATCATTTTTCACCCAAAACTATAAACTCCCCCGCCCATATGCCATAATCTAAATAATTCATAATTTTAGTAACTTGGCGCTATTTTTGGCGCTTTAAAGTTAACTACTCAAGGTTTTACGCATGGCATATCAAGAGCAAAATCAACCTACAATATACTGGCACGACTACGAGACTTGGGGGGCTAGTCCGCAAAAGGATAAGCCGAGCCAGTTTGCGGGTGTTCGTACCGATCTTGATTTGAATATTATTGGTGAGCCGCTTATTGAATACTGTAAACCGCAGGCGGATTACTTGCCGCATCCTGAGGCGTGTTTAATTACCGGCATTACGCCACAAGTGGCGATGAAAAAAGGCTTGGTTGAGGCTGAATTTATAGCAAAAATTCATGCACAATTTAGTGTGCCAAATACCTGTGTTGCCGGTTATAACAGTATTCGCTTTGATGACGAAGTAAGCCGTTATAGCTTTTATCGTAACTTTTACGATCCGTACGAGCGCGAATACAAAAACAACAACAGCCGTTGGGATATTATTGATTTAGTGCGTGCTTGTTATGCACTGCGCCCAGAGGGCATTGAATGGCCGTTAAAAGAAGACGGTAGCCCAAGCTTTAAGTTAGAGCATTTAACCGTTGCCAACGGTATTGAACACGCTGCGGCGCACGATGCACTAAGCGATGTAACCGCTACTATTGCACTGGCTAAACTAATAAAAGACAAGCAGCCGAAGCTGTATAACTTCTTTTTTAGTTTACGTGGTAAAAAAGCCTTAGCTGAGTTGGTTGATGTATTTAACATGACCCCGCTCGTACATACCAGCTCACGCATTCCAGCAACGCAAGGCTGTACTAGCTGGGTTGCACCTATGAGCTTTCATCCGGTAAATAAAAATGCCGTAATTTGTTTTGATTTAACTCAAAGCCCACAAGTACTTATTGATTTAAGTGTTGAGCAATTACGTAAACGTTTATATACCAAGCGTATTGATTTAGCTGAAGACGAATTACCCGTAGGCTTAAAACTAGTGCATTTAAACAAGTGCCCTATTTTAGCACCTGCTAAAACGTTATTACCTGAAAATGCAGCGCGTTTAGGCATTGACCGCGAGCAATGTTTAAAAAACTTGGCGGTGTTAAAAGCCAATAGCGAGTTGCGCGATAAAGTAACTGAGGTGTTTAACGAACAAGGCGATTACAGCGCAACAACTAACGTTGACTATTTACTTTACGATGGGTTTACTAGCCATGCAGATAAAGCTAAATTTGCGATTATTCGCGATGCAAAACCCGAAGACTTAGCCGATTTAAAACTCGATTTTGAAAATAAAAAGTTTAATACTTTATTGTTTAGATACCGCGCTCGTAACTGGCCGCAAACGCTTAACCAGCAAGAGCTGGATCAATGGCGTCAGTATTGTCAAAACAAGTTAATGCACGGGGAAGATCAACCCTCAATTAACGCTCAAGACTTTATGATCACACTTGAGAATTTAGCCCATGAGCACGACGACAGTGAAAAAAACCTAACCATTTTAAAAGCCTTATATAACTACGCACAAAGCATGTAGCTTGCTTTAAGTTTATTGGTACAACGCATACAAAAACGCGACGCTTTATAACTAAAGCGTCGCGTTTTTTGTTTTAAGTAAATGAGAAGACATAAAACCAACAATGATCTTTTTAGATCTATCACTTCCTCTAAAAGCGCAGCGCCTCTTAACCTCTTGGTGAATAAATCACTTTACGGGCTTTGCACATCACGCAAGCTTGGCGTCTACAACGATATACTCAAGGTAAACGTTATTTTTTATGCTGTGCTTCAATGCGTGCAAGTAAGCTTGATGTATCGTAGCGGCCACCGCCTAATGCTTGCACGTCGGCGTAGTACCCATCTACTGTGGCTGTCATTGCTAGCGTTGCGCCGTTATTTTTAGCCTCATTAAGCGCTATGCCTAAGTCTTTACGCATCCAATCAACTGCAAAACCAAAGTCGTATTCCCCTGCCCACATGGTTTTGTAACGGTTTTCCATTTGCCACGAACCGGCTGCGCCTTTAGAAATAGTTTCTATTACTTTTTCACCATCAAGCCCTGCTTGCTTTGCAAAATGTAAGCCTTCGGCTAAGCCCTGTACTGCACCCGCAATACAAATTTGATTAACCATTTTACATAATTGCCCTGAGCCTACGCCACCTAACAATTGGCTAAAACGACTAAATGCCGTCATAACAGGCTGCACTTTGGCAAATACAGCTTCGCTGCCACCAGCCATTACCGTAAGCACGCCATTTTCGGCGCCAGCTTGGCCTCCCGATACTGGCGCGTCAGTAAAGTCGACTTTTAATAACGCTGCTTTTGCTGCCACTTCGCGTGCCACTGTTGCTGAAGTAGTGGTATGATCGACCAAAATACTGCCCGCTTTAATACCGGCTAATACTCCATTTTCGCCATATACTACCGAGCGTAAATCGTCGTCGTTACCCACACACATAAATACAATGTCGGCATCGTTTACAGCTTCGCGTGGAGTAGCTGCAAAGCTGCCGCTAAATTCGTTAGCCCACTTTTGAGCTTTAGCTTGAGTACGGTTATAAACGCACACACTGTGCCCTGCTTTTGCTAAATGCCCCGCCATTGGGTAACCCATTACGCCTAAACCTATAAATGCTACTTTCATTGACATAAAAATGACCTATTAAACTGATAACTTAAAAACCATGCCTGATTATGTCAATCGGTTGATAAAAAAGCGAATGAAGTCTTTATAAAGTTTATTTAATAGGAATTTAAGTAGGTGATCTATGGATAGTATT
This sequence comes from Pseudoalteromonas sp. 19-MNA-CIBAN-0066, assembly GCF_040308705.1. Taxonomy (NCBI): domain Bacteria; kingdom Pseudomonadati; phylum Pseudomonadota; class Gammaproteobacteria; order Alteromonadales; family Pseudoalteromonadaceae; genus Pseudoalteromonas; species Pseudoalteromonas sp. 19-MNA-CIBAN-0066. Next base: position 60,878 of record NZ_JBEONZ010000002.1, on the reverse strand, counting down.
TATCAATTTAATGCAGAATGCTGTACCAAGGCGCTTTTTTCTTTTAAGCAGTTAAAAGGCAAAACGCTACTTATTGTAAATATTGCCAGTGAATGTCATTTTTCGGCGCAGTTAACCGCTTTAGAAAAACTGTATCAGCAGTATAAAAACAGTGGATTTACCATTTTAGCGTTTCCGTGCAATCAATTTGGCCAAAAGGAGCCGCTTGATAATTTAGCCATTAACAGCTTTTATCAAGCGCAATTTAATACTACATTTGAAATATTTGCTAAAGTAATGGTAAACGGCCCAGAAGCTCACCCCTTGTTTAATTACTTAAAACTGCACACCAGAGGTATTTCGCAAGGACGAGTAATAAAGTGGAACTTCACTAAATTTTTAATTAATTCGCAAGGCCAACTTGTTTCTCGTTATGCGCCGCGCACCAAGCCAGAAACATTAAAGCAGGCAATTGAAAATCAGTTATTGCTAACAGCTAGATAACAAAGCAAAACGAGAGCAAAAGCTCCCGTTTTATTTATAACGTGCAGTAATGCTTAACTACTAAATGCCACATTGGCAAATACCAAGGTCATTAATATTGGGCAAACAAAACGTATGTACTGAGCAAACCAGTAATGCGCGCCGCTAGTTGCTTGGTGTAATTTGTTACCGCGCTGCCATAACCAGCCCACTGTAACAAAGTAAAACAGCCCCATTAACGGTAATTGGTACTGGGTAAATACCATAATAACCAAGCCAAATAACCAATCAAAATTAAGTATTATTAAGCTGGCAAACACTAGCACTACGCCACTAACCAGCCACGTAGCTTTAGTGCGATCAACGCCGTGGTTTTCGACTAAAAACGCCACCGGAATTTCGGTGGTTGATATAGTAGAAGTAACCGAGGCTATCGACATTAATACAAAAAACAATAAACCAACCAATAAGCCAATATCGCCCATGGTGCTGAATAACGCTGGTAAAATGGCAAAAATAAGCTGCCCTTCGCCAATTAATTTACCGTTACTAAATACTTCTACGCCGTTGTGCTGCGCCACATAAATAGCAGGCACAATAAGTAAACCAGCTAAAAAGGCCACACTGGTATCGAGTAGTGCTACGCTGGCAGTCAGTTTTGGTAAGTTAGCACCGGGTTTTAAATACGAGCCGTAAATCATCATACAGCCCACACCTAGCGATAAGGAGAAAAAGGCTTGCCCCATAGCTGCAATAATTAAGTTAGGGTCGAGTATTTGGCTAAAATCAGGTATTAAATACGCTGCAAAGCCATCACTTGCACCATCTAGCGTTGCAATATAAATAATTAAACCAATTAGCAATACTAGTAGCACCGGCATTAAACGCCGTGACCAGGTTTCAATACCCGATTTAACCCCTTTTAAAATAATACTCGCGGTTAAAATAAGCATAAGTGGGGTAAACACAAAATTACGCAGCGCAGAGTCGCTGTGTAAAAATTCGCTAGCGCCGCTAAAGCCTAAAAATGTAGTTACGGGTTCAATAGCATACGACAGCATCCACCCCGCCACTATTGAATAAAAGCTAAGCATTACAATAGCGCCGCCAAGGCCAATATAACCTGCAGCCGCGCCTACTTTAGGGGCTTTATTTTGCCATGCTTGCCTAAGTGCTTTTACCGGATTAGCTTGGGCGTAATACCCTAAATACAGCTCGGTATATAAAGCCGGCAAAGCAAGTAAAAATATAACAATAAAGTAAACCAGTAAAAAAGCACCGCCACCATGATTAGCAGCCTGCGTAGGAAAACCCCATATATTACCTAAACCTACCGCTGCGCCAGCGGCGGCCAATACAAAACCAAGTCGACTTTGAAAACCATCACGCACTTGTGTCATACACCTACAAATCTGTTATTATTTTAGCTGTTGTGAATTAAACCATATTTCATCGCGCCTTAGTAATAAAAATGTACCTAGCGCGCACAACAACTAACAACCGCTCACTATATGTTCAGCTTATGCATACAAGCAGGTAATCGGTATTAAATTTATTATTATTTTGAGCGTTTATGAGTTCACTTTACTTTAAAAACACCCTGCAAATTAATCAGCCTTTTAGTAACAATAAAAGCCCTATTTTATTGTTTGACGCTAAAACGCTCGATATAAGCCAATATAATTTGCCTGATTATTTAAGCCCTTTTGAGCTGCAAATAATAAACCGCCGTAAAAGTGTATCGGCCAAGCAAGAATATTTAGCCACGCGATTATTACTTAAGTATTTAGTTATAACCTCGCACCCTAATATGGCGGGCATTAAGCCGTGTAATATAAGTTCAGAGTTTAACCTACAAACAAGTAAATTAGCGCTACACATTAATAACAGCCACACCGTTATTAATACCTGTATATCGCATTCTAATGGTTTTGTTGGCGCTGCACTTAACCCTACAAAAGCCCAGTTTGGTTTCGATATTGAAAAAATAAGCACAAAGCGCCCATTTGAAAAGCTCGCAAAGCATTTTTATCATACCGATGAAATTGCGCTGATCACCAAGCCTGCCAATGCAGAGGATCAAGCTAAACACTTTTTTAGAATTTGGACCTTAAAAGAAGCGCTCGCTAAAGCCACTAGCCGCCCTATTGCCAAGTTGCTAAGCCCTAATGTGTTTACTGAGTTAACTTGCTCACAGCTTAATGCCAGCAGTGCTGTGGTGGGTAAGTTTGATATAAGTGTAGTGAGTGAAAAAAGCACTGACTGGCAGTGCTCTCTTATTAATTTAGCTGTATTAGGCCGCGCAATCGCTCTCTAATAGTCGGCTATGAATAGCTTGCACTACGTTGTCGGATTCGCCTTGCTCGACCAAAAAGCACAAGTTATGCTTACTTGCACCGTGGCAAATTAGCCGTATATTAAAGTCACTTAATACCTGCATTAAGTTCATTTCATGCTGGCGTAACTGTATTTCTGAGCCAATAAGCGCCACTAAAGTTAAGTTATTTTCTACCGATACATGGCAAAACTCAGCAAGTTTATCTAAACACCCCTGATCAAGCTCTGGGCGCGATGCATTAGGCGCGTTATCAAGCGTTATTGCTACGCTAATTTCAGAGGTGGTCACTAAATCTACCGAAATATTAAACTCACTTAAAATAGTAAACACTCGTGCTAAAAAGCCACTAGCTAATAGCATTTCTGGGCTTTTAAGAGTAAGTAATATTTGGTTTTTGCGTTGTGTTACTGCGCGGATTCCTGGCAGTTGCGACTTTTCACGCTCAATCCAAGTACCACCACGCTCAGGTTCACGGCTCGACCCTACAAACACATTAATATGGCTGCGGCTGGCGGGTAAAATAGTTGCCGGATGCAATACTTTTGCACCAAAGGTAGCCATTTCGGCGGCTTCGTCAAAGCTGAGGCGTGCAATTGGCGTGGCTTTTACACATAAACGCGGGTCGGTACTAAAAATACCCACTACATCAGTCCAAATATGTACACTTTTAGCATGAATAGCCTCGGCCAGTAATGCCGCGCTGTAGTCTGATCCACCGCGCCCTAAAGTGGTCGTTTGGCCGTGTTCGTCGCTGCCAATAAAGCCCTGTGTAACAATTACTTGATCGTCTAACAGCGGAACAAGTAATGCGCTTGCCGCTTGTGCAGTAGCTGCAACATTAGGGGTTGCTTTGCCAAATTGACTGTCGGTTTTAAGCACTTGACGCACGTCAAAGCGTATTGCATTTAAACCTTTTGAGCGCAGCACTTGGGTAAATAAATAAGTTGATAATCGCTCGCCAAAACTTAATAGCTCGTCATGTAGCGCTTTTGTTTGTAACGTTTGGCTGGCTAGTTTTTCAAATGCCGCTAACGTCTGGGCAAAGCCCTGCTCTAAATCGGTATCTAAACTCAATTCAGCTAAAATAGCCTGCTGAATCGCTAGCACACCGTTAATATGCGCTTGGCGCTCATCTTCGCTAAGGCTGCTATTGCACAGCTCAACTAAATGATTAGTGACTCCTGCGCTGGCGCTTAGTGCAACAATACGCACGCTTTTATCTGCTACTATTATTTTACTACTGTGATCCATAGCTGCAAAGTTAGCTACGCTGGTGCCGCCAAATTTAGCAACGGTATAATTTGATTTGTTGCCTAATACTACATGTGGCACTGATTGGGTTGTCATTTCGTCTCCTTTCACGGCATCCAAACCGTAATAAAACAAGAAGAACTTGGCAGCAAATATAAGGTAAGAAAATTCACTGCCAGAAGCTCTCCACCTATATTGGTGACAGTTTTGAGGATTCAGCCCCATAAACCGAAAAACAACGACGACGACGTGTTATTTTTCTCGGCGAGTACTTCCCTCTTTAATGCTCAACGGCGTTCGTCACCTCACATTAAATACCTAAGTATCGCACCTCTTCTGAATGTTGTATTAATGGCTATTTTCGCAATCACTAATAAAACAAAACCCCAGCAATATATTGAAAAGCTCAATACTTTACTGGGGCTTTGAAAGTTATCGTTTAGACATCTAGCTGTCAAGCACTTTAATAACTAATATTAAACAAAACCAGCCATTAAATATGAGCCGGTATAGCCTACGGTGTAACAAATTAATAAATAAAACGACAAACGTAAGTAGTTCATAAAGGTCAGTTCTTTAACTTTACTCATGGCAATAATACCCGCCGCTGAGCCTATAATTAACATAGAGCCCCCTACGCCTGTGGCATAAGTAAACGACAGCCAATGCTGTTGTGTCATTACTATATCTGCTTTTAATAACGCGGCTGTAAGTGGTACGTTATCAACGCCTGCCGACAATATACCCATTAAATAGTTTGCGTATTCAGGTGCCATTATTGTGTACAGGTCGCTAAAGTGGCTTAACATACCAACTTCTTTTAGCGCTCCTACCAGTAATAATACACCTACAAAAAACAACAAGGTGTCGTATTCTATTTCACGAATGAAATCTATCATGTCTTTGTTTATGTCTTTTTTGCGCATTAAAAATTGCGCTACTAAAAACATCATAGACAAACCAAACAAAAAGGTAAGCAATGGCGGTACACTGTATAAAACACTCAGTGTTAAGGTAGCAATAACCGTAGATAAGAAGATAACTGCAATTGTAATATCGGTTTTTTCAATGCGTTTTTGCTTCGTTTTAGTAAAGTCGAGCTGGCCATTTAAGCCAATTGACAACAGTGCGGCTAACAGCATCACACTTACAAATGCTGGCCCAATTAACAATAACAAATTGCTAATAGTTACTTTGCCATCTAAAAATATCATTAACGTGGTTACATCGCCGGTAATTAACGACACACCACCGGAGTTAACCGCAAAGATAATCAGCGTGGCGTATCTAATTAGCTTTTTGGCTTCAAGTTTTAATGATAAAACCACCGCTAAAGATATAAGCGTAGCGGTTACGTTATCGGAAATAGAAGAGAATATAAATGCAAAAACACCAACCAAAAACATTAACTTACGTTCGCTAATTCGTTTTGGCATAATCCGGTTAACAATATTTTCGATAAACCCTTTTGAGTTTAAATAGGCAACAAAGGTCATTGCCGCCATTAAAAACAACCATAAGGAGGCAATTTCTAAAATATTATGATTAAGGAGTGATTGAATCGTATCAGGGCTTTGCCCATTAATAGGGAAGATAAAAGAGATAATCCAGCAGAGCGTACCAAAAAAAAGTGTCGTTTTAGCTTTGTTTACGTGGATTATATCCTCAATAACGATCAGCAAAAATGCAATCGCTATTAAAGTCAGGATAATAGAGGAAACCATGATAATTGAACAACCTTTGGAATAATGTAAAAATTGAACCTATGAAGAAAATAGAGCCGCACATTTCGTGTGCCTATTTTCGGTGCGGATGTTATCACTATGACCTGGTAAAAACTATTATTAAATCGTTGTAAAAACGAATACCATATAGCTATCAGCGCTATTAAAATTACGAATAACTAGCTTATTTAGCTACTTATTTAACAACATACTAGGATGTATAAACGCCTTATGATCCCAGCTAAAAAGCTATTAAATACCCTTAGCGAACATTGGGGGGTGCTAGAGCTATTATTTAAACGTTTTAAAATGGCAGACTTTAGTATTAAAGATTTGCAAAATGCCATTAAACAAAAACAACCTACATGGCATAACGAGCGTATTTATAAAGAAACTAATCGCTTGTTAAATCAAGATATTATAATTCCTTTAGCGAAATCTTCGCAGCTTGAAATAAACCGTGCCATTGCCGACTTTGCTACATTTTTACTGCAAGAAGAACATTTAGGTTTAGCACAAGAAATTAGCGTATTAGTAGAGGATTTAGCCCGCCTTGGCGATCGCTTAGCTAACGCGGGCGAAGTGGAAGACTTTGACGACTTACGCCGTTTTAGCCGTATTATGGATGATCGGGTGCGCAAAATAATGAAACTGTACGCACACAACGAAAACGCCATTTTAAATATTGTTGAGCAAGCTAAATCTAATAACGCGGTGCAATCGCTGCAAAAGCGTTATAAAGCGGTAATAGAAGCGTTTGACGAATACATAGAGCCAATGCTAGAAATGGTTGATATTCGAGGCGATTTTCATGCCTGCTTTAATCTTATAGAGCAGCAAATTAGTACGCAAATAGAGCGTATTGAGCAATCGGGTAAAGCATATACCGACAAACGCATGCTAGAGCAATTACGTACCCGTATTCTCGAAATGCATTTAATCGGCCGCGAAAGCCTGCGTAAAAGTGCCGACATGCTTATGCCACTGCGTGAAGAACTACGCCGTAATAACTTAATTACCCGCCAAGCTGCAAGAGTGCTTGGGTTAGTGCGTAAAAATGGCGTAGACAACATGCTAACTGCGGTGCAACCGCATTTTGTGAGCGACGCACAGCGTTACTCGCTGGGGCAACAACGCCATATAGTTGCCTATATGGCAAGTTTGGTTGAGTTTGAGCATCAAGAATATCAATTGCCTGATCAGCAAGATGTACCGCCTTTTCAAACGCCTAATATTCCCGATTACAACGATGTTAAAAGCAGCTTTGCAAAACGCTTCAATACAAAACGTAAAAAGCCGCAACCATTGCTGCAATTTTTAGACGAAAGTTACCCCGATTTAGATGCCGAAGAAATGCTGTTTTTGTATCAAAAATTAGTAAGTGACAACGAGCTTGAAAAAAGCCAAAGCGATGAAAAAGCGCGCTTTAAAATTGCCGGTCAGTATTTTTCTCTTTATCCCTATAATTCACAGCCGCAAACACCTAGTAAGGCAGATGAGTAATCACCATGACACAAATAAACTTAAACGAGCTTACCCACTTACAAGCAATTAATAAAAAATTAGTGGCGGGTTATCATATTTGCGAACAAGACAACCTAATGTGGCAAGAGCTGGATCAAAACATAGACGCGTACAGCGCGCTATTTAGCGCCCTAGGTAATGAGCTAAAACACGACAGCCGTGGCTTTTATTACTTTAGCAGCGACGAAAGCACACCCAATATGGGCAAAATATCCCGTGCTATTGCGCTCACTATTTATATTTTAATTGAGCACTACGCCAACACCGGCAAAGACCCAATGCGCGCCTTGTTCGACGAAGTAAACGATTTAGAGTTAATGCAAACCTTAGTGCAAATTAACAAACACTTGTTTGATCAACTAGAGATATTTTCGGGTTCAGATCTGCGCAAAGACGTGTACCTGCGCATGGTACGCTTAGGTTTGGCACGCGAAGTAGAAGCAGGCTTTATGCTGCAAGCCCCTATCCATCGCTATATAGATGCCTTAATGGAAGTAAACGAAGAAACCTACCTAACAGAGGACGAGCAATGAAAAATTTATACGGACTAAGTAAACTCGCCCTACTCAATACCGCAGGTTACGCAAAGTGTGTGATCCCGCTGGATAAAAGCAGCTCTATTTGCGCGCCCAACAATACGGGTAAAAGCTCAGTAATAAATGCCCTGCAATTTCCGCTTATTAACGATTTACGCCTAACCGAATGGGATGGCCACGATTTAGACGAAACCCGAAAGTTTTATTTTTCGTCAGATCAATCCTACATTTTGCTTGAAGCAAATTTGCCCCATGGCTCAGTAGTGATTGGTGTAGCGGGTTTGGGGAAAATTGCCGGTTATGCGCATCAATATTTTTGCTACCAAGGCAAGCTTGATTTAGAGCAGTACACCCAAGGTAAAACCATTATTAAATACACTAAGCTGTTCAGCCATTTAAAACAGCTTGGTTACAACCCCATAGAGCTAAAAGCGCAAGAACTAAACGCCCTACTCACCGGCGGCGCAACCCCGTTTGACGACGAGATCAACTTAAAAATGATCCCGCTTAATAACGTTCAAGATTCGACTATTTATAAAGAAATATTTCGCCGTATTCTTAACTTACATAAACTCGGTGCCGCCGATGTAAAACGATTTATGCTACGTGTATTTGAGCGCCACATGTCTAACTCTAAGGTCGACTTTTATGAAGTGTGGCGTCGCTCGTTCGATAAAGTAAACCGCAGTAAACGTGAATTGCACGCCCTTGAATCGATGCAAGAGCCCATAGCGGCGCTTGAGTCGATGCTAGAGAACCAAACCGTTCTAAAAGGTAAATTAGCGGCTTATGCTCCAAAAATTGACCAAGCACTGATTGATTTTGACAACTACCAAGAGTCGCAACTAGAAGAGCTAGCAATAGCACTTGAAAACATAGAACACGAAAAACACGAGTTTGAACAAAAGCAAAGTTTGTACGTACAGCAGTCGCGCGATATAGAGCGCAGGCAAACGCAAATAGAGCAATGGTTTTTAGATTTTAACGCACTTAAAAACGAATTTGAACTGGTTAACAAAGCCACGCTTAAAACGAGCCTTACCCAGTTAAAGCAAGACTACGAGTCGCTTTCACACTCTATTACCAGCGCACAAGGGCAAAGCCTGCATACACTTGACTACCGTATTACCGAAACCCAAAAACAAATTAAGAGCTTAAAGCTACAACTTAAAAACTTGGAGTTTAATTTATTTACCCGCATGCGCGAAGAGCTGTCGTTAAAAGAAGTGGAAGAAATTTCGCGCATTTTAAACCCCGACATGCTCTCGTTTGCAACCACCAGCAATGGCGACATAAGCATTGATGACGAAGACGCATTTAGTGCGTTTTTATCGCACTTAAGCGAAAACGTAAAAGGCGGCGTGCTTAGCTTACCTGGCGCGAGTATTAAGCTTAAAAAGCTCTCCCCTGTACAAATGCAAAGCGGCGAAAATAAAGAGCAGCTAACCGCTCAATTAAGTGCCCTTGAGCATGCTTTAAAAGAGTTTAAGCAACAGCGCGATGTAGCTGCAAATGTGGCCGATAAGCAAAAAGAAAAAGACACCTTGTACGATGAACTAATGAGCGCCGAGGCCGCCCTTAAACGTTTAGAGCAGTTTGACACTATGCTGCAATCGGCTGAAGCACAAACCATGCTAAAAGAGCAGTTGTTAGCTGAGCGCGATCAGGTTGACGACTACCTACAAGACATTCAAAAAAATAGCGGCTCAATTAGCGACAGACGCTCAATTATTAAATCAAAACAGGCGCAAATTAATCGCCAATCAGATCGTCTGCGCCAAGTGAAAAGCGAACGAATTGATCACACGCTTGATTTATACAGCGGCAAAGTTACCCCTTACATGATAGAGGTAACAATAGACTTTGATAATTTAAGCGACCTAGTGCACCACTTTAATAAAGACTGCCAAGAGCTGCGTAACTTTGAGATAAACGTACGCAATACCTATTTGCATATTTATAATGCCGGTATTACCAAGTTTGATAACGAAAACGATGAGTTTAGTAAGTATCAAAAACTCATTAGTGCGTTTCATAACATTGATAACGAACGCGATGCCGTTGAGCGTCAAGGCCGTGTGGCCCTAACAGAAGTAGCCGCAACCATTAAAGGCCTACGCGAAGATTTAGACCGCCTGCGCCGCGAAATGAACAGCTTTAATAAAGGCATTAGCCAGCATCGTATTTCGAACCTGCAAGCATTTAAAATTAATGTAATACCGCGCAAAATGTTAGTTGATAGTATAGATACTATAATTAGTACCTCGCATCAGTTTGAGCAAGGGGACACGCTGGATTTACTCAGCCAAGAACCGTATAGCGAAAGCGCAGTAAACGAGGCGAAAGATCATTTAATTAAGCTCGCCTCCGACAAAGCTGGCCTTACCCTCACGGATTTATTTGATATTCGTTTTGAAGTAGTCAATCGCGCAGGCGATACCGAACACTTTGACAAAATAGACTCGGCGGGTTCAAACGGTACGCGAATAACTATTAAGTTATTATGTGGTATGTTGTTTATTCGCTATTTGTTAAGCTCACAAGAACAAAACTTATACCGTATACCTATATACATAGATGAAGCCGCCGACATTGATCCGCAAAATCAAAAGGCAATTATTGAAACCGCGCTTAGCTTTGGCTTCGTCCCTATATTTGCCTCAGTTAAACCGCAAACAAGCTGCGATTATATTGTGCCAATTCGCTCAGTTAAAGACGGTGCACAAAACTGGGTAGACGAAAAAGACTGGATAGAAGTTGAACATTAAGTAATTAATCAATGGTTCAGCTATAACAGCTAAACTGTTGTTAAGCGCTTAAATATCACACTGCCTAACAATGTGTGTTATTTTATAAAAAAGATTAGGAGTAAACTGTATGAAAAATATTTTTATTGTAGCCGCACTTGCGTTTTTAACTGCTTGTACGCAAACCGCAGATTGGGATTACGACAAGTCAGCAAACTTTGCTAACTATAAAACGTTTGCGTGGGTAGAAAATGCAGATTTAACAAAAGACACCAATAATTATCAAATTAATGCGTTAATGGAAAAACGTGTACGCAGCGCAATAAGCAGTGAGCTTAATCAAAAAATGGGCATGAGCTTAGCCGATCCTGCTCAAGCAGACGTGCTGGTAAACTACCATGCATCGGTAGATAAAGAGCTAGACGTAAGTTCTTTTAATATTGGCTACGGCGCTCGTTGGAGCTCGTGGGGTTTAGGGTATCAAAACGATATATCTGCTCGTGAATACGAAGTAGGTACTTTAGTTATTGATATTATTGACCGTGAATCAAACCAGTTAGTATGGCGCGGCGCTGAAGATGGTCGATTAAAGAAAAACCAATCTCCTGAGCAACGTGAACTGTCGGTTAGAAAAACAGTCGCTAAAATTTTAAATAACTTCCCGCCACAAAAGTAGCGGCAGGTTTTAAAGCACATAAAAAGCTCACAATTTGTGAGCTTTTTTGTGGCTGATTATTTTTTATTAAATCTTTTGTTGTAGCCACAGAGCTTACTGATGAGAGAAACAGTTGCTCTTAGCATAATTGATATAGCAGACTTTAACTTTATTTCGATTTATATTTATGTAATAACTCAGGTGGGATATGACAATAGTCATCGGGAAAATTAGTTAACCGGTCTTGGTGCTCTGCATCGCTGGGAACATAATTGGTTAGCAACTGAACTTGTACCACTATTTTATCTGCATCAGCGCGTTGATTTATATAGTCGTTTGCAATTGTTAAGTGACATTGCTGTTTACTATAAATAGCACTACGGTATTTTAAACCAACATCGTTACCCTGCTTATTAACACTGTAAGGGTCAATAATCTCAAAAAAGTATTCAATCAGTTTATAGAGTGTCACGGCTGTTATATCAAAGGTTACTTTCACGCACTCGGCATAACCGTCGTATTCACCTTGTGTATTATTATTTGTGCCATTAGCTCGCCCAGCCTCAGTGGTAACAACGCCGGGTAAGTACTTAATAAACTCTTGTACCCCCCAAAGGCAGCCTCCGGCAAAGTAAATACTTTCTAGATGCGAATTTTCGCTTGTTTGTACTGTGCTCATAAAATCAATTACCCTACTTTACGAATGATTATCAAATGCAATTTTTTAAGATTAATATACAATACCAAGCCAAATTACAATTATTTGACTACTTTATCACGCCTTAACAGGCGTGTTTCGGATTTAATTGTTAGCACAATTACATATACAAAAATGAGAAAAACATGAATCGTGCCCCGCGCCTTATATTACCCGTATTATTACCTACATTGCTATGCAGTGTTACTAGCTTTGCCTACGCTGAAGTGCAAACTAAAAATGCCACTGCAATAGAGCAAATAACGGTTGAAGCCTCCCCTACTGCAAATAAAGAACCCGTGGGCACTTTCGACTCACCGGTTTCTAATTTAGAGTATGATCCGCGTGTTGATGTGCAATCGCGTAATATGGCCGAAGCACAAGCAGATGTAACCATTCGTGGTGGTATTTTCGAAAATACTGGTTTTAGGGTTGGCAGCGCCACTTTGTTCGATCCGCAGTCGGGACATTATTTTGCCGAAATTCCTATAGCGCCGCAAATGCTACGCGGCCCAGCTATATTCACCGCAGCAGATAATGCACTTTATGGCGTTAACAGTTCAGTTGGTACAGTATCATTTGCTTGGAAGCCAATTAGTACAGGTGGTAGCGTATCACTTGGGGTTGGTAGCAATGATTTTAATTTACAAAGCCTGCATGCGGGCGTGAATATACCATTAGATGGTATTACCGATTGGCAGCTGGGTGTGGAAGGCGAGTTTTCTCACTCACAAAGTGATGGCTCTATTGATTATGGCGATCATGACTTTACCCGCGCCTCAAGCCGTGTTCAATTAGTGGGGCCAGACTCACAAACCGATCTATTTTTTGGCTCTCAAGAAAAGTTTTTTGGTTGGCCAAATTTGTATACTCCTTTTGGGGTTAACGAAACTGAAGATCTTAAAACTCAGCTATTTATGCTCAACCATAAGCAAAACTATAGCGCCGAGAGCTCGTTTGAAGTATCTACATATTATCGTAAACACGAGGATCACTATGTGTATTCTCGTGAAAACCCAATGTCGTTCGAAGCGTTTCATCAAACCGACGTTAAATCACTAGCACTTTCAGGGCGCCATGCGCACAGCACGTCTTTTGCTCTCAATTATTCTGCGCAATTTATTAATGATTCGATTGAATCGACCACGCTTGAAAATAATTTTACCACACGTAATTATTATAAAGTAAGTGTGCTGCCAGAGTACCAAATGGCACTTGAGAGCGATCAACACCTTACTATTCGCCTTGGTGCGGCTTTTGACGATACCAATCGTGACGATTCTGAAATTTCACTTATTGGTGATATAACTTTAAATACACAAAATAGTGACGGCACTGAGCGCACTGTTTATTTATCGTATGCACAGGCAAGCCAAGTAGCAGGCTATACCGCAATTGGCGGCAGTGACACTGGCGGTTTGTTTAGAAGTAACTATAACCTTGAGCGCGAAAGTACTAAAAACCTTGAGCTGGGTTTATTATTAGAGCGACAAAGTTGGCGTTTTAATTCTGCTGTTTTTTATCGTCAAGATGATAACTTAACCGATTGGACTTATAGTTTTGATGCCACTTCTGCCCGCTTTGCCAATCCGGTAGATATTAATACCTCGGGGGTTGAGTTTCTTGCAACTAAGCATTTTGATAACGCAGAAATTATTGCCAGTTATAGCTTTTTAAAAAAATCAGAGAATTATGGCGCAGCCGATATAGATGCCAGCTTTTACGCATTAAACTACCCAGACCATAGGCTAACCCTTGCGGCTATTTGGAACCCAACAGATATTTTAGAGTTTCGTATAGATAACGAGTGGCGCAAACAACATGAAAATACGCTGCGCAGTGGCGATGATGATGCGTTATTTACTCATTTAACCTTAAAAATAATGCCGCCGCAGATTAAAAACTTATTTATTACATTGGCCGCAGATAACCTGTGGAATGAATCGTTTCAAGAGATCCCGGGCACTCCTGGACGGGGCGAGCAATATACGCTAAGCGCAACGTATAGTTGGTAGCGCACTACACAAGCAAGCTTATTATTTACCAGGTGGTTGTAGATGATAGGCTTGCTCAGGTCAACTCCTCAAGCTCAGTAATAAGCGCTAAAGCCTGCGCATTAGTTGTACCGCATACATCTAATGTGGCGCTAAAATCGCTGCATACTTTTGGCCGACTGGCGTCGCCAAATAACTTACATAAATTACGCTCATCTAGCTGAATACAGCGCTCTCCGGCCTTTTTACCGTTTGGCATTCCTGGTATGGGCGAGCTAATACTTGGCGCAATACAACATGCCCCACAGCCTAACCGACACGCCATAGGCTGTGTTTTCATAATAACCTCTGTTTAAATGCATTTGCTTATTAGTAATCTAGTTGATGCTACACACACGATATTAACGCTTAGCGTTTTGTAAAATTAAAGTCCAGCCTAGCTCACTAAAACATTGATTTTTTAACGGGCTAATATTTTAACACGAATTACGATAAATAATGGCGCTACTCATTTAATTAAAACTTTGCAGCAACCCGTTACATCAAACAATTAAGGCACATACTAATAACACAACACACTTAGTGACATAGCAGCGACTATGTTATTATATTGGCTAATTATTTCGTTAAAAACTTCATTATTATATTGCCCATGCCAAATATTGCTACTTGCTTTACGCCATTTTCAGCGCCTGTAAATCACATGGCGCTACCAGATAAATTTACTTTTCCTTTTTACTATGAGCCTAAAGCAATTGCTGTAGCAGCAACCGAGCAGTTGCAACAACAGCTCGAAACACAGTTAGAGTACTTGGCAAACCCAGCTAATAATGAAGAGTCGGGTAAAATGTTTGGCGTACTAGTGGTGCAAAATAATCAGCAACAGCTTGGTTATTTAGCCGCTTACTCGGGGCAACTTGAGGGCGTAAGCAGTAAAATTAACTTTGTACCTGCCGTGGCCGATATGCAGCTACACGATGCTGAGTATTTAGCACAAAGCAGCATTATTAATAATATTAACGCCCAAATTGAGCAGCTAGAAAATAGTGAGCAATTTAGCACTCTTAATAACGCATTTAACCAAGCCAATGCCACTTATCAGCAGCAGTTAGAAGCGCAGCAAGCGTTAATGCAAGTTAGCCGCCGAATGCGTAAACAACAACGCACTGATGCAAGCACTCAGTTATCCCCAACTGACTTTGAGCAGCTAAAAATTCAGTTAGCTGGGCAAAGTATTGTCGAAAAAAAGCAACTGCAAGCACTAAAGCAGCAATGGCAAAGTAAACTCGACACCCTGCAGCAAGCTCTAAATAATATTACTGATGAAATTGCACACTTAAAAAAACGTCGTAAAACACTTTCTAAAAGCTTACAAAAAAAGCTGTTTGCGCAATACCAATTTTTAAATGCTAATAACGAAACTAAAGATCTAAACGCTATTTTTGCACCCTTGCCTGAGCATACGCCACCAGCAGGCGCAGGAGATTGCGCCGCGCCTAAGTTATTGCAATATGCGTATCAACATAATTTAAAACCTTTAGCTTTAGCAGAATTTTGGTGGGGCGCTGCGCCTAAATCAGCTATTAGGCATCATAAACATTACTACCCGTCTTGTTATAGTAAATGCCAACCTATTTTAGGGCATATGCTCAAAGGCTTACATGTAGAAGAAAATCCATTATTGATCAACCCTGCTATTGGTAAAGATTTAACTATTATTTACCAAGATCACGATATATTAGTGATCAATAAACCTGCTGAATTTTTGTCCGTTCCTGGGGTTAATATTGAAGACTCGGTTTATTTGCGCATTAAAACACAATTTCCACACGCTACCGGCCCGCTCATTGTGCATCGCTTAGATATGTCAACGTCAGGGTTATTAATTATTGCACTCAATAAAAGAGCGCATAAAGCCCTGCAAAAACAGTTTATAGAGCGTACCATAGAAAAACGTTACGTTGCTTTAGTTGCCGGAAATGTAGTTCAAAACAGTGGTACAATTGATTTACCTCTGCGCTTAGATTTTGATGACAAACCGCGCCAATTAGTGTGTTATCAACACGGTAAAGCATCCCTTACTACTTGGCAGGTGTTAGAGCGAAAAGATAATATTACCCGCTTGCACCTTTACCCTAAAACGGGGCGTACGCACCAGCTAAGAGTACATTGCGCGCATAAGTTAGGCTTAAATATGCCCATAGTTGGTGATGATCACTACGGTGAAAAAGCCAATAGATTACATTTACATGCCGAGTACTTATCGTTTTGCCACCCGATTTATCATCAGCAGTTAGAGTTTGAAGTAGCGCCCGACTTTTAAAAATGGTCGAGCCTAGGCCCATTGACTTCTTATTGTTTAAATTTGCTCTCAGGGTGTTTTGTTTAAACGCCTTGGGAGAATACCTGCAGCGTAATTTCTTTCACCACAGGTGCTACCGATAAAACCAGTAACGCCGACATAGTATAATTAAAGTAGCGTCTATAACGTTCAGACTTTAATACTTGCTTTAATAATGTACCAAAAAACAACCATACTCCTGCACACGGAAAAGCAACCAACAAAAACGTCAGCGCTAATGTAAAACTTTGCCCGTAATAACCTGCGCCAACGGTTGTAAACGCCGCAATAGCACCAGTGGCTACAACCCATGCTTTACCATTTACCCACTGAAATAGTGCTCCTTTTATAAAAGTAAGCGGCTTGGTTTGACTGTTTGTTGAGTTTACACTGCCAGATTTAGCAATGAGCCATGCTAAATACAGCAAGTACAGTGTTCCTAAGCACTTAATAATTAAATGCAAATTAGGGAACAACGCAAATAATTGCCCAAAGCCTAAGCCTATCAGTAGTATCATTAAGGCAAAACCAATACAGATCCCCGTAAGTAAAGGTAGGCTTTTTCGCACGCCAAAATTTACCCCTGAGGTCATAAGCATGATGTTATTTGGCCCAGGAGTGACCGAAGCTGATACAGCAAAAAATACGGTTGCAACTAAATAATCCATAAGCACACCTTATTAAAAGTCCTTTATTTAAATTTAACTGTCCGACTTAATATTTACCACCTTAAGCTAAAGCCTTATATTTATACCCTACACTTAAAATTATCAAGCGTAAATAAATGGCTAGTCCAATACACTTTTATCAATAATACCTTTGGCAATTAACTGTTTTATAATTGTGCGGCATTTTTCACGGCACACATCGCGCAGTAAACGCACCGCGGGAGTAATTGACTGCCTGCTTGGGCAAATAAGCCATAACTCACCGCTAACATGTTGATAATTTGGCATCACCGTAACCACCCTATCGGCCAGTAAATCATCTGCTATATCGAGCGCTGACTTAACCGCCAGCCCCTTACCGGCAACGCACCAGCGTCTAACTAAATCGCCATCGTTAGAGGCACGCTTACCTTGCATTTTAACTTTAAACTTACTTTGCCCGTCGGTAAATTCCCAGCTGTTATTTATAATGTCTTGTAGTTGATAAAACATGCCCTGATGACGATTCAATTCGTCTGGGTGATTGGGGCTACCATGTGCTATTAAGTATTCTTTAGTGGCGCAAAGGAGCCGTGGTACGTTACAAATTTTAAAACCATACATATTAGTATCGCTTGGAGATCCATAACGCAGCGCTATATCGACCGAATCACGATAAAAATCAACGTTACTGTCGCTTATATGCGTTCTTAAACTGAGTTTAGGATAATTATCCATAAGCTCATCAATCCAGGGGATCACTAAATTACGCCCAAAATCTGATGACAGTGCAACGCGCAGCTCTCCCTCAATTTCATCATGTTCGCCTTTGAGGTTTTGTTTTGCTTGCTCTAGCACTGCAAGTGCTTGCTCACACTGAGGAATGTAACGCTCACCCGCTGCCGAAAGGCGTAAGTGGCGTGTTGTTCTTATAAACAGCTCACTGCCAAGGGCTAACTCTACACGTTTAATGGCAGCACTCGCGGTTGCGGTGCGCATATCGCATTTTGCTGCGGCTAAAGTAATGCTTCTAAATTCTGCAACTTTTAAAATAAGTTTAAGATCGTCTATCTGCATATTATCTATTTTTATTTGATAATGTTTCAATTATTATGCTGTTTATTTTTCACAAAGCAAAGCGTATATTAGCTGCCATTCGCACTAAGCACTTATTACTCTAACCAATCGTTAATTTTTATCTGTTAAGTATGATTGTTTTAAAGTTAAATTTACCCGGAGAAAACCATGACTCACCCTATTATTAGCGATTTAGAAAAACGCCACACGGCCAAACATTATGATGCAGCTAAACGTATTAGCGATCACGACCTTAACGTAATTTATGAAGCTATGCGTTTATCGCCTTCATCAATTAACTCGCAACCGTGGAAGTTTATTGTTATTGAGTCTGATCAAGCTAAGCAACGTTTTCATGACAGCTTTGCAAATATGTTTCAGTTTAATCAAAAGCACGCAAAAACAGCATCGCATATTGTGCTTTTTGCTCACAAAACTAACTATACCCGTGATGATTACGCACACGTTATAGACACAGATATTAAAAATGGTCGCACGCAAAGCGAAAACCGTGAACAAGCTTTTGGCGCGTTTGCGTTTGTAGATATGAATACCGATGAGCAAGGCAATAATGCAACTTGGACTAAAGCGCAAACTTACATTGCACTTGGTAATACCATGCACGCAGCAGCTCGTTTAGGCATTGACTCAACCCCAATGGAAGGCGTAGATGCGCAGTTACTTGGTGAAATTTTTGCGAAAGAATTAGATGGTTACGTATGTGATGTCGCATTAGCGCTGGGCTATCACGATAGCGCTGAGGACTATAATGCTAAGTTACCTAAATCGCGTTTAGACGCTGAGCAAGTAATTCAGGTTTTATAATCGCGTTTATCGCCCGTTTTTAATAATTTAAACCCCTGTTTAATTAAATTAAACAGGGGTTTTTTATTGCAGTTAACTTACTTTTTGTTGTGCAATTTGAATGTACTGCACTAAATCCTCTATCGATACCACTGGCATATTATGCTTATTTGCATAACCGCTCACCTCAGGTAAACGCGCCATTGAGCCATCGGGGTTAGTTAGCTCGCAAATAACGCCAAACGGCTTTAAACCCGCAAGTTGCATTAAATCTACAGATGCTTCGGTATGACCACGGCGTACCTGTACTCCACCCGTTTTAGCTTTTAAGCCAAATACATGCCCTGGGCGCGATAAATCCTCAGGTTTAGCATTGTCGGCTGTGGCGGCTTTAATCGTTGTAACTCTATCGGCTGCAGAAACGCCTGTAGTTACGCCCTCTTTGGCCTCAATGGTTATGGTGTAAGCGGTATTGTTTTGACTGGTGTTATGAGTAACCATTTGCGGTAGGTCGAGCTGTTTTATGCGCTCCTCCCCCATGCATAAACACACAATGCCGCTGCCTTCGCGGATCATCTCAGCCATTTGGGCGGTGGTTAAATGCTCGGCTGAAAATACAAAGTCACCTTCGTTTTCACGGTTTTCGTCATCAACAACCAATACGCCTTGGCCTTGCTGTAGTGCGGTAATGGCATTTTCGACGCGCGTTAACGGCTCGCCAAATTGAGTAAGTAGAGACTGAATCATCATTATATTCCTGATTAAAAATAAATAGATTCAGGACACTGAAAGGATCGATAAAATAAACTCTAAAAGCATTAAAGTATAAGTACCAACAATAACTTAAATTAAAAAACATAAATAGCACACAGCCAAAAGCCACGCACTATTAACGCTATATTTAAGCCATATTCTCTTTCATCCGGACTGTAACCGTCGGCTCTGGCATCTCACCAGATCTGCTGACCTTTGATATTATATAAAACAACAAAGCGCTCGCGGGCTTATTTAAACACTACAAATGTAATTAAAATAGTAATTAAACATACCGCCGGTGGGGAATTTCGCCCCGCCCTGAGAATGTACTTAAATAACGAATTATAAAAGCCAGCTTATTATACCCCTGTATCGGCACGTTATTCAAAGCCAATTAAGAGAGCGACGTATTTAATGATGCTTTTATTACTCTGCCTTCGTTTATATCGGCAATTAATGTGCAAGTAGCACCGTTAATTAAATTTAAGTTAGGTGCAATATGGCCTATATCTGCATCTATAATAACCGGAAACATACAGCCCCCAAGCGCTACATTTAATGCGTGGCGATAGTCAAATTCGGGGTTTTTGCCTTGTGTAATTTCACTGCGGCCGATAATTATGCCGTTAATGTCGTCAAATATACCGGCTAGTTTTAACGACAGTAAAAATCGCGCTACAGTAGTGGGGGTTAACTCTGAATTTTCTAAGTATAAAATTAGCCCTTCGGGCGCGCTGTGCTTTTTAAATTCATGCAGGTCTAAAAATGGTGAATCGAGTAATAAACCCACGGTATCTAGGCAGCCTCCAAATAAACGCCCCGACATTTCGATAGTACGCTGATCAAAGTAATTTAAGCATTGCCACTGAGTCGTCTCGGTATAATTAAATAAGGCTTCTGGGTGCTGTGCATAATCGGGGGCTACTTTTTGATAATGTGTTGATGGTGCCTGTGTAAACTCACTATTTGCTGCATAACTTAGGGTTTCAAATATTTGTAAGCAATACGGGCTTTTTTCGTTTGGGTGCAATTGCATTAAATTGGCACAATGCAGCGTTGCCCATTGGCATTTAGCAGTGAGTGCACAGGCCACAGTACTCACATCTGAAAACCCCACAAGCCATTTGGGTTTAGCCTGTTTAATAGCATTAAAATCAAGTTGCGGCAGTATTTCCATCGCAAGTTCGCCACCAAAGGGAGGCATAATTGCATCAATACTATCGTCAACTAAAAAGCCCATTAACTGCTCTGCATGGGCTTTGGTAGCTAATTCTGCTGTTGCTTCGCTGCGCCGTAAAAACGCCCCCTCAATTACTTCATAGCCACGCTGTTTTAAACCGTTTATTACACTCTCTAAACGAGCATGATATTTAGCCGCGATCCCTTCTGAAAGCGAACACACCGCAATTTTAGAACCTACTTTTAAAGGTGCCGGGTAAAGTATATTAGCCATTATTTATCCTTATTTGAGAGGACGTTAAACCGTATTGCTCCATATCAGCATAGATCAAATTGATGGCAGATGAATAACCTAAAGAAATTTTAGTTAAAAGTAATTGGTAGAGGGGGAAATGTGCAAGAATAAATTCAAACTAAGTTTTGCGCTAATTACTGAGTGTTAAGTGATTAGCGCAAAACATATAAACCTAAAACTTTTGATTTAACCAATTTCTAAAAAATAGTTAACTACGGTAAAGTAAATCCACATCCCCGATATATCAACAATTGATGCCAATACAGGGCTCACTAATACCGCGGGGTCTAGCTTAAGTGCCCGCGCTAAAATAGGTAATAACCCCCCTAGCGTAGTAGAAATAGTTACCTGAATAAACAATGCCACTGCGATGGCCATCGCAATTATATTTAAATCGAACCCACCGGCAGATTTAACATCGCTAAAAAATAAGATGCGAATAACCATTACGCCCGCCACCGCTAACGCAAGACACACTGCAATTTGGCTTTCTTTAAGAAACACAGCAAACCATTGTCTTTTTTTCAGCTCGCCTGTTGCTAACGCCCGTATTACCAAAGTAGCCGCTTGTGAGCCTGTGTTACCGCCCGCAGCCGCAATAACCGGCATGTACACTGCCAACAATACTAACTGGCTTAATGTGTCTTCGTATTGAGTAATAATTAACCCAGACACTATACCTAATAACGCTAATACTATGATCCAGCCAATACGCTGCTGCACATGCCCCAGTGCCGAGGTATTTAAATAACTTTGCGCTGTTTCAACTTCTGAGTGAATAAAACCCAACTGATGCGCATAGTGTCGAGCGAGTTTGTCGTAACCGTCTTTTTCTAAACGACTTATTAAGTCTTGTACATAAGTAATTGAACAGTGCTGTAAAATAGCAACCGCTTCTTCAACATCCATTATTGTTAATAAGTGCACTTGTTTATTATAGCTGTGCGCTAAAAACACTTTTCTAGCCGCCCCTATTTCTGCTTGAGAAAAGTGTGGGTTATTTTCTACGTAGTTTTTGCTCATTACCGTCATGGCGAATCTCCCGATTGGCTAATGCTAGGCTAATTGTATTTTATTTAAATTAATAACATGGCGTTCAAACAGTTAAAACTACTGCTTAGCTAATAGCCATTAATTAGGAGTAAAACACATTAGCATAAGGTAACGACCATCAAATAATGAAACTATATGACTGATTAAAATACCAGCGTACTAGTAACTATAATCAGCACTTTAATAAGGCTAATTTCATTATTTATATCTAGGTGTCTGAGAGAAGAAAAATAGGAAAGAATAAAATTACTCTACCGCTTAGGTAGATTTATAGAAGATAAATACCAATACGGGTTATTTTTCTGCCCTCAATCTAGAGGGATGGTCGGTATCGTTCATAAATATCTCCGAGTAAACTGCTTAATTTGCAGCCTGTATATGGTAACAAAGTAAAATTTTTAAGGCCAATTTATAAGGGCTGTTTTAACACTTTTAAACACTTTAAAACAAAAAAGCCAGTGTATTAATACACTGGCTTTTATTTATACGTAAAGTGAGTTATTAAATATACTCAACCTCGATGATTTCGTATTCAACGGTGCCTTTAGGGGTTTCAATGTTCACAGCATCATCTGCTTGCTTACCAATTAAACCTCGTGCGATCGGTGAATTAACCGAAATACGATTATCTTTAATACTTGCTTCGTCATCACCAACAATCTGGTATTTAACTTCAACATCAGTTTCAACGTTGACAATAGTAACTGTTGTACCAAAAATAACTTTGCCGGTATTAGGCATTTTAGTTACATCAATTATTTGTACATTTGAAAGCTTAGCTTCAATTTCTTGAATTCGGCCTTCACAAAAACCCTGTTGCTCACGCGCAGCGTGATACTCAGCATTCTCTTTTAAGTCACCATGCTCTCGTGCAACTGCAATATCGCTGACGATTTTAGGACGGGTAACTGTTTTTAATTCGGTAAGTTCTTTGCGCAGTAAATCTGCACCACGAACTGTCATCGGAATTGTTTGCATACTTTTTCTCACTTAATCCCAAGGCCGCAATTTAACGGCCTTGGCACATTTCCTTAGTTCAATCGCAGGTGTAGTTCTTGAACTGACGTCACCTTCCCACGGTCATCTGCTTGGTTTGCTGTACAGTTTGCAAACGCCGCATTTAAGGTCGTAGTATAGTTGGTTTTGTGCTGTAAAGCACCACGACGTAACACCTTCGAATCTTCAATCGCTTGGCGACCTTCTGTGGTATTAACAATATAGCTATACTCGCCACTTTTGATTCTATCAAGAATGTGCGGGCGCCCTTCAAATACTTTATTTACACGGCGAACCGCAATGTCAGCATTTTCAAGTGCAGCAGCTGTACCACCTGTTGCATCTATTTCAAAACCAAGGTCTGTCATGATTTTAGCTAGTTCAACAATACGTGGCTTATCGCTATCACGCACGGATAATAGCGCGCGACCACCGCGTGGTAAAGTATTGCTTGCACCTAATTGTGCTTTTGCAAACGCTTCGGCGAAAGTATCACCAACACCCATCACTTCACCGGTTGAACGCATCTCAGGGCCACGGATTGGATCCACACCTTGAAACTTAGCAAATGGTAAAACAACTTCTTTTACGCTGTAATATGGAGGAATAACTTCTTTAGTTATACCTTGGCTTGCCAAAGACTGACCCGCCATACAACGTGCAGCTACTTTTGCAAGTGCAACACCGGTTGCTTTTGATACAAACGGTACAGTTCGTGCAGCACGTGGGTTAACTTCAATTAAATACACTAAGCCATCTTTAACAGCAAACTGAGTATTCATTAAACCAACCACACCAAGCTCAAGTGCCATATCAGTAACTTGCTTGCGCATTACATCTTGTACTTCTTGCGATAGCGTATGAGCAGGTAATGAACACGCTGAGTCACCTGAGTGAACACCCGCTTGCTCTATGTGCTCCATGATGCCGCCAATAATTACTTGCTCGCCGTCGCAAATTGCGTCAACGTCAACTTCAATCGCGTTATCTAAAAAGCGGTCTAATAATACTGGTGCTTCGTTTGAGGCTTGTACTGCTTCGGTCATGTAGCGACGTAAGTCTTGCTCGTCGTATACAATTTCCATGGCGCGACCACCTAGTACATACGATGGACGTACTACTAATGGAAAGCCAATTTCAACTGATTTTAAAATTGCTTCTTCAGTTGATGTTACCGTAGCGTTTTCTGGTTGCAGTAGATTTAAACGCTCAACTAATTGTTGAAAACGTTCGCGGTCTTCTGCACGGTCGATTGCATCTGGCGATGTACCAATCACAGGCACGCCATTCGCTTCAAGTTCACGCGCTAATTTAAGCGGTGTTTGACCACCGTACTGCACAATGACACCCACTGGCTTTTCAACACGTACAATTTCTAGCACGTCTTCAAGGGTAATTGGTTCAAAGTATAAACGATCTGAGGTGTCGTAATCGGTAGATACCGTTTCAGGGTTACAGTTAACCATAATGGTTTCATAACCATCTTCACGCAGTGCAAGCGAGGCGTGTACACAACAGTAATCAAACTCAATGCCTTGACCAATACGGTTAGGACCGCCACCAATCACCATGATTTTGTCACGGGTTGTTGGATTAGCTTCGCACTCTTCATCGTAAGTTGAGTACATGTAGGCTGTGTCTGAGCTAAACTCTGCAGCACAGGTATCAACACGCTTGTATACTGGTAATATATTGAGCAAATGACGCTTTTTACGAATTTCAGCTTCTGATACGCCAGCAATTTCTGCAATACGTGGGTCAGCAAAGCCTTTACGCTTTAACTTGCGTAGGAAGTCGGCATTTAAACCAGCCATGCCTACGTCGCTAATTTTTGCTTCGTCTTTTAAAATGTCTTCTATTTGTACTAAGAACCAGCGGTTAACTTTTGTTAGCTCGTAAACATCCTCAACGCTCATACCATGGCGCATTGCATCGGCAATATACCAAATACGCTCTGCACCTGGCTCGCGTAGTTCACGAATGATAATTTCTTTTGCTTTAGGGTCGTCAAGCGCCACAATTGGGTTAAAACCAGTTGCACCCACTTCAAGGCCACGTAATGCTTTTTGTAATGACTCTTGTTGGTTACGACCAATCGCCATTACTTCGCCTACTGATTTCATTTGCGTGGTTAAACGGTCGTTCGCACCGGCAAATTTTTCAAAGTTAAAGCGAGGTATTTTTGTAACTACATAGTCAATTGCCGGCTCAAACGACGCTGGTGTTTTACCGCCAGTAATATCATTTTGTAGCTCGTCAAGTGTGTAGCCTACAGCTAATTTTGCAGCAATTTTAGCAATTGGGAAACCCGTTGCTTTTGACGCTAATGCTGATGAGCGTGATACGCGTGGGTTCATCTCAATGATAACCATACGGCCATCTGCAGGATTAATACCAAACTGTACGTTAGAGCCACCGGTTTCAACACCAATTTCACGTAATACCGCCATAGAGGCGTTACGCATAATTTGGTATTCTTTGTCGGTTAATGTTTGCGCTGGTGCAACTGTGATCGAATCACCCGTGTGCACACCCATAGGGTCAAAGTTTTCAATGGTACAAACAATAATACAGTTGTCGTTTTTATCACGTACAACTTCTGTTTCGTATTCTTTCCAACCAATCAGTGATTCATCAATTAGCAATTCGTTCGTTGGCGATAAGTCTAAGCCACGCTCACAAATTTCTTCAAACTCTTCTAAGTTATACGCTACACCACCACCGGTGCCGCCCATAGTAAAAGAAGGCCTGATAATACACGGTAAGCCAATGCGAGTAATGATGTCTCTTGCTTCATCCATTGAATGAGCAATTTCAGCACGTGGGCATTCTAAACCAATGTTTTTCATTGCTGTATCGAAACGTTCGCGGTTTTCTGCTTTGTCGATTGCATCTGCTGTTGCGCCAATTAACTCAACGCCGTGCTTAGCCAATACGCCGTGCTTGTCTAATTCAAGCGCACAGTTTAATGCTGTTTGCCCACCCATAGTCGGTAGGATTGCATCTGGCTTTTCTTTTTCGATAATTTTTTCTACAACTTCCCAGTGAATTGGTTCGATGTACGTCGCATCTGCCATATCAGGGTCAGTCATAATTGTTGCTGGGTTTGAGTTAACTAATATAACTCGATAGCCTTCTTCTCTCAGTGCTTTACACGCTTGTGCACCAGAGTAGTCAAATTCACAAGCCTGACCAATAACAATTGGGCCTGCGCCTAAGATAAGAATGCTTTTTATGTCGGTACGTTTTGGCATTATTACTCCGGTTAAATTAGTGTTTACGCGCTTGCATCAAATCGATGAAGTGATCAAATAATGGGGCGGCATCGTGCGGGCCTGGGCTTGCTTCAGGGTGACCTTGGAAGCTAAACGCTGGCTTATCTGTACGATGAATACCTTGCAAAGTACCGTCAAATAACGATGTGTGCGTAGCACGCAGGTTATCAGGTAGCGTAGTTTCATCGGCAGCAAAACCATGGTTTTGTGCGGTGATCATCACTACATCACGTTCTAAATCTTTAACTGGGTGGTTGGCACCATGATGGCCAAACTTCATTTTGACTGTTTTAGCACCTGAGGCAAGCGCTAATAATTGATGGCCTAAACAAATACCAAAAATAGGGATTTCGGTTTCTAAAAGGGTTTTAATTGCATCAATGGCATAAGTACACGGTGCTGGATCGCCCGGGCCATTAGATAAAAAGATACCATCAGGGTTTAATGCTAGTACGTCAGCGGCAGAGGTTTGCGCTGGTACTACAGTCAATTTACAACCACGATCTACAAGCATACGTAAAATATTACGCTTAACACCGAAGTCGTAGGCAACAACATGAAACTTTTCATCAGCCGCGTTTAAGGTTTTAAAACCTTCGCCTAATGTCCAGCTTGATTCGCGCCACTCAAACATTTCCTTGGTTGAGACTACTTTTGCTAAATCCATACCTTTTAAGCCTGGGAAGGCTTGCGCGGCTTGAAGCGCTTTGTTTTCGTCTAATTCGTCACCGGCTATAATACACCCGTTTTGAGCGCCTTTATCACGCAAAATACGCGTTAGTTTTCTGGTGTCGATGTCCGCAATACCTAAAATATTACGTTGTTTTAAGTAATCATCTAACGATTGCTCGCTACGAAAATTACTTGCTAGCAGTGGCAAATCACGGATCACTAGGCCTTTGGCCCATATTTGATTCGCTTCTTCGTCTTCGCTATTAGTACCCGTATTACCTATATGTGGGTACGTCAAAGTTACGATTTGTTCCGCGTATGATGGGTCAGTCAAAATTTCTTGATAACCAGTCATAGACGTATTGAATACTACTTCACCTACTGACATGCCGTCAGCGCCGATTGCAGTACCGCGAAACACTGTGCCGTCTTCTAGGACTAACAGAGCGGATTTAGTCAAATTAACCTCCTAACAGTAAAAAACGAGGCTAAGCAAAATGCTTAACGCCCCGCCAATACCCAGGCGATTGTTAAAGCGAGTTTTTGTGGATAAAGTTATTTTATAAACAGTGTTAAATGACGCCGATAACGAGCTTTAAACCTTAATCATTTTTTCTTGCCTTAAAACGACTTTATTCCCACTGAACCCTGCTTTTTTCAAGCCACTTGGGTATAATTGGAAACACGCGATTATTAATTTTTGGCAAATTGGCTGCATTTTACATTAAGTTTTCTTTTAGATCTAACGCTATTTAGTAAATTATAATAAATAACTGCTTGTACCTTTATTCAGACCCAAACAGCTGAAAGAACAAGTTAACTACTTCAAATCTAGCACATCTTGCATATCATAAAGTCCTGCGGGTTTATTTATTAACCAGCCTGCAGCTCTTATAGCACCTAATGCAAAGGTCATTCTTGAGCTTGCTTTATGGGTTAATTCGAGTCTTTCGCCCATTGTTGCGAAGTATGCGGTGTGTTCACCTACTATGTCGCCGCCTCTGAGCACCGAGTAACCAATTTCATTTTGCGACTTAGCCTGCTCAACTTTGCTGCGGTCGTATACGGCAACTTTGTCGTGATCCCAGCCTTTTGCATCTGCAATGGCTTCGCCAATGGCCAGCGCAGTACCCGACGGCGCATCTATTTTATGGCGATGATGCGCTTCAAAAATTTCAATATCCATATCATCGCCAAACTTTGTAGCTGCTGTTTGCACTAAATTAAGTAATACATTTACCCCCACACTATAATTGCGCGCAAATACAATAGGAATATGGTTTGCAGCCTCGTGTAGCAATGTCATATCGGCTTCGTTTAGCCCGGTGGTACCAATTACCATAGGGACACCTTGCTTAACCGCTGTTTGTAAATGTGTGCGCATGCCGGCTGGCAAAGTAAAATCAATTAATACATCAACATTCGTAATATTAGCTTCATCGCTAAAGGTTACTGTTTTATCTGCAGCACTGTTGAGTTGATTAACATTAATGCCTAATAACGGTGAACTACTGCGTACATAAGCGGCTGCAAGTTCACTATGCTCTTTTGTACTTGCTGCTTCTAATAAGGCTGAGCCCATTCTGCCGTTGGCACCAAAAACACCGATTTTATTTTTTGTCATTACCTTACCTAATATTTTAATTTGCAGCACCTTGTGGCTCGCGCGAAGATACTATTGGTCAATTAACACTATTTACTAGGCTAGATATTACCTAAATAGCATGTAATAGTCAGGTCACACTTTTAATTTAAGTAATAATACCAGTTTACTTTAGCCGTCTATACATTTAAACTTCTTTTCAGCGTCGATTTGGTCTTTGGCTTGCGGGCGCAGTGGTCTCCTAGTTTAAGTACAGTGGAGGATTCGCTAAACACAGCTAAAAGAGGAGTTTTTGGCTGTGATCTTTTTTCAATAATACGAGGAATATGATGCAGCCATCATTTAACAAAAATAAAGCAATACTTTCTTTGCTTCCCCTACTTACCTTTGTAGCGATATTTTTAGGCTCAGGCTTATATTTACAATCACAAGGGGTTGATTACGCTTTTTATCAATTACCTGCACCTGTTGCTATTTTACCCGCCATTATTCTGGCTTTCATTTTAAATAAAACCTCAATAAACCAAAGCGTCGAAACCTTTATTAAAGGCGTAGGTAATAACAACATAATTACCATGTGTTTAATTTACTTATTAGCGGGTGCGTTTTCTGCTGTTGCCGGTGCCACAGGTGGCGTTGATGCGGTTGTTAACGCTGGTTTGTCAATTATTCCACCTTCTTTATTGCTCCCTGGATTATTTTTAATTGCCGCCGTAATTTCCACCGCCATGGGTACTTCAATGGGAACTATTGGTGCCATTGGCCCTATAGCGTATGCAGTGTCGGTTAAAACCGGCATAGATCCAGCACTCATGGCCGGTACTATAGTATCGGGCGCGATGTTTGGTGATAACTTATCGATTATTTCAGATACCACTATTGCGGCCACCCGTACTCAGGGCTGTGAAATGAAAGATAAGTTTAAAGAAAACCTTAAAATAGCTATTCCGGCCGCCATTGTCACAATTGCGTTGTTGTTATATTTAACACCCGCTGCACAAGTTGTTGAAACCAAAGATTACGACATTTTATTAGTGTTGCCTTATGCCTTTATTTTAGTGCTTGCGGTAATGGGCTTTAACGTATTTGTAGTTTTGCTTAGCGGTATTGTTTTTGCTGCACTTATGGGCTTTACTGGTAGCTATGAAGGCGCCAGCTTTGTAAAAGATATTTATAAAGGCTTTACCGACATGCAAGAAATATTTTTGCTGTCGATGTTTATAGGTGGTCTTTCTGAGTTTATTCGCCTTAATGGTGGCCTGGATTACATAGCGCAAAAAATCCAAGCAATTACTAAAGTGATTGCTAAGTGGCATCGAAAAGTGGCTGACCAACTCGGTATAGCGGCGTTAGTAATGGCCAGCAATATGTGTATTGCTAATAATACCGTGTCTATTATTGTTACCGGCCCAATTGCTAAAAAACTTGCTGATGATGGTAATATTACTGGTAAACGCTCGGCTAGTTTGCTCGATATATTTGCCTGCGTAACGCAAGGGACACTGCCTTATGGCGCGCAAGCATTGCTACTTGGAGCTACATTTAAAATTAGCCCATGGGAAGTATCAACTTCTTCTTATTACTGTTTTATATTAGCTTTTAGTGCTATTGCGGTTATTTGTCTGCGCAGAAATAAAGCATAAATTAACGTTACTGTGTTGTAGCTTAGTGATTAAGCTACAACACAGTAATATAATAATTAACAAACCACTCCCCTTTGCTTATAATAGCGCTCCCGCGTGTTACACTAATTAGTATTATGAAACTAAAAAAATTACTTCCCGCTTTATGTTTAAGCACTTGCGCTTTATCTACCTCTGCTATTGCTGCTAACTGGAGCAGTACTGCTCTACACATTAATTATGGCGAGCAAACAAATCCATTCACAGAGCAAGAGTCAGATACCGCTGTGTATTCAATTCAGCACGCATCTGGTTATGATTACGGCGATAATTTTTTCTTTATTGATTACAGTAAAGACGACCTTGAAGACGGTTTTCAAGACCGTGATTTTTATGGCGAATGGTATTCAACCGTTAGCCTATCAGCTATTACCGGCCAACAGATTGGTTCAGGCGCGTTAATTGATGTTGGTTTAACCGCCGGTATTAACGTAGCAGGAGACGCCAAGGTAATGAAATATTTACCGGGTGTTAAATTAAGCTGGGATGTACCTGGTTTTAACTTTTTTCAGACATTGGTAACTGCCTACATTGATGACAGTGAAGGCGTAGCAAAAGGTGGTGCACCTATAGAAACTAATAGCTGGATGTTTGATGTTGCGTTTGATTACCCTTTTATGATCGGCACGCAAAAGTTTAATGTAAAGGGCCATGTTGAGTACATTGCTGAGCGTGAAAATGAATTTGGTCAAGATGTGCGTGCGTGGTTTTTAGCGCAGCCTATTATTACCTGGGATTTAGGCCATGCCCTTGAAATGAAAGAAAACACTCTGTTGCTAGGGATGGAGTGGCAATATTGGCATAACAAATTTGGCACTAATGTTACAGAATCGGTACCACAACTTCATGTTGAGTGGACTTTTTAAGCTTTAACTAGGGTCTTATATGGACTCCCTAATAGCTCTTTACTCAATAAATAAAGATTAGCACTGAATATAAAAACCCTGTAAGTAAATTACTTACAGGGTTTTTATTTGTAGTTAAACTAAATTACAGCTTACATTGTGGGTTTTTACCCTGTGCTCTTGCTGTTTTTTGCTCACCTAAAGCTTGGCTCATTTGTGCTTGCAAGTCTTTAATTCGGCTTGCTGGTGCTGGGTGAGTTGATAAAAACTCAGGTGTTGCGCCACCACCCGCTTTACTCATATTTTGCCATAAAGTAACTGACTCTTTTGGATCAAAACCAGCTTGCGCCATTAAATCCAAGCCGATTTCGTCAGCTTCTGATTCGTGCGAACGACTAAACGGTAATACAACACCGTATTGTGCACCCAAGCCCAAACCCTGCATAATTTCGTTACGATACCCAACATTACCCATTTCAAGAGCTGCACCGCCAATTTGCATGCCGGTTTGTAGCATTGAGCTTTGCGATACACGCTCGTTCGAATGCTCTGCAATTACATGCCCCACTTCATGGCCAAGCACTGTAGCCACTTGGTCTTGGTTAGTAGCCACTTTTAGCAGCCCCGTATGCACACCAATGTAACCGCCTGGCAATGCAAACGCATTCGCTGAGTCGTCTTCAAATACCACTACTTCCCATTTTTGCGAAGCGTACTGCTTAGGTAAAACAGCCACTACTTGCTCGGCAATACAATTTACATACGCGTTAGTTTGTGGGTTTTTATTGATTGGCTGATTTTTTTTCATCTCAGCAAAACTGGCTGTGCCCATTTCACTCATTTGTTGATCAGAATAAAGCGCAATTTGGGTGCGCCCTGTTGGTGATGTTTTACAGCCAGCCAGCACTGCAGTAGCTAATATAGCTATCACGAGTTTTTTCATTATATTCCCTCAAATCATATTTTTTGTTAGCGCTAGAATAGCAAATACCACCGCAGTTTAAAATAATTGCTTTTTAGCAAGTAACAATAAAATTTTGTTGTTTATTTAACCTGAACTCTGGTTAAGAGATTTACTAACGTATTGAATCATAGTTATATTTAATTTTATTTTCTCTAGCCAGAGATTTTCAGTGAAAATAAGGCAAATTTACGCGTCAATAGCTGGCCTATTGCAAGTAAATTCAACGCAGTTAGCGCTGAAAATAGCTGCTCGAGATAGGTTTATTATCCGGATCTCAGGTTATTTACCCATTACAATTAACTTAGCAGGCAAACTAAGTTTATCCAATCAGCATGCCCTGTTACACTATACATCCTGTTTAGTAATGATTGAGTTTATACATGCCTGCATCGGCTTCGTCTTTTAACACCCGTATTTTATTGCCTTTACTAGCTAGTATTGTGGCAATTACGCCTTTAGCTATTGATATGTATTTACCGGCAATGTTAGTTATTGCGGACGACTTACAAACCAGTATGCCTAACGTACAAATATCGTTAAGTATTTATTTAGCGGGCTATGCATTAGGGATGTTATTTTTTGGCCCTATTGCCGATCAAATTGGTCGCCGTAAATTGGCTAAAATTGGCTTAACTTTATTTGGTATAACGTCATTAGCACTTGCCTTTACTACCGATATATATGCATTTTGGGTCTTGCGTACCGTACAGGCATTTACCGGTGCAGCGGCAACCGTGGTAGTTCCTGGGATAATTAGGCATATTTACCAAAAAAACACCGCCAAAGGTATGTCTTATGTATCGATGATTATGATGGTAGCGCCATTACTTGCACCTTCAATTGGTTCGCTTATTTTAGGGTTTTCTGTTTGGTCTACCATCTTTTTAATTTTAGCGGCCTACAGCTTTATTATTTTAGCTTTTGTGCATGTGTATTTAATCGACATTCCTATTTTTAAAAATGACCTTAAAGGGCTGCCATTATTTTTTAATAGTTATAAAATAATACTGAGTAACAAAGATGCACGTGCCGACATTTTAAGCTCTATGTTTGTATCGTTTGGATTTTTTTGTTTTTTAACCTCAGTACCGTTTGTATATTTAGACTTATTTAAAGTATCAGAGCAGTTATTTGGCATTTTGTTTGCATTTAACGTTATAGCACTCATGTTTGGGAATTTTTTAAATACTCGTATTGTGCCGCGAATTGGCTCTCGTAAAATGCTCTACTACGGATTAATATTTGGCTTACTTTCGGGCGCTGCGTTACTTACTTTTAGTATTATGCAGCTGTCGCTTTACTTTATTGTTGGTGCTATTGCACCACTTATGATGAGCTTAGGCATAATAGCCAGTAATGCTGACTCACTTATTTTAATGAAGTTTGAAGCAAATACAGGCACAGCAACCGCAGTTATTGGTACGTTACGCTTTGGTAGCGGTGCTTTGGTCGGCCCCCTATTAGCTATACTACATGCTAAAAGTGCCGTGCCTTTTTCAAGCTTGATGTTTGGTGCTGTAATACTAACTGTTTTAGTGCAATTGGTTCACTATTTAAATAGCAAAAAAAATGCCTCAAATTGAGGCATTTTTTAAATCATTAATAACAACTTAAGCGTCAGCTGCTTTAGATACCATAACCATAGCTGGGCGCAATAAACGTCCGTTTAAGGTGTAGCCTTTTTGCATTACCGCTAATACTGTATTTGGCGATACATCGTTGCTTGGCTGAATTGACATAGCTTGATGAAACTCTGGATTAAACTGCTCACCCTGTGGGTTAACAATTTCAACGCCAAATTTTGCAACAGCATCGTTAAAGCTTTTTACCGTCATGCTAATACCTTCTAGCACAGGTTTTAGCGTTTCGTTTTCTTTATCAGAAAACTCAATTGCGCGCTCTAAGTTATCAATAACCGGGAGTAATTCGTTAGCAAACTTCTCTAGTGCAAATTTATGTGCTTTTTCTACATCTTGTGCTGCACGACGACGCATGTTTTCAACATCAGCAGCGGCGCGAACTACACCGTCTTTTTGATCTGCTATTGTTTGCTTTGCTACTTCAAGCTCTGCATATAACATTGCAATTTCGGCTTCAGGGCTTTGCTCTTGCTCTGCGTGTTCTTCTGCTGCTTGTACAGCGGCTTCAACATCAGCTTCCATTTTTGCTAGGTCTTCGTTTAGTTCTACTTCTTGTTCTGGGTTTTGTCTCTGCTCAGACATAAATATGTGCTCCAATTCTTTACAACTGCGGTAATTATGGGGATTGAATTAAAAGATTCAAGAGTTAGATGTCTCAATTAATTTAAATTCTTGGATTATTTTTTCGATTGGCGCTGATTTTGGACAAATTACACAAAAACGACTCTGATATTCTTGATTTTGAAAGTACGGCAAGCTAATCACAATCAATTCGTTACACTCTGAAAAAGGTAGGTTTTCAGTATTAAGTACCGACACCCCATTTTTAAATACTAGCTTGTCTTCGACAAAATTTAAAAAAGACACCCCAATGTTTAGGCTTTGCTCGCAATCTATTTGTTTATACAAATAGTTTTCACCAACCACAATACTATTATCAGAGCCAAGCTTTTGGCTTAGTTCACGCGTCCATTGGTTTAGTGAATCATGACAGTTACGCGGTGCAGTATTAGCCATTGCCTGCATACGGTACAAGCCTTCTATTAAGGTTTGTTGGCTAAATACCGTATTTAACCACGTGGCAAACTGATAACGCACAGTATCACTTGCATCATCGGGCTTATTAATACAAATGTTATGACTTTGCCCTGCTCTGTCTATTAATAAGATTAACCAATCCGTGGAATCAAAATCGAGCACTTCCACTCTAAATACTTGTTGCGAGCGTACCTGTGGCAAACCAACACAACAACACACCTGATAACGCTGACTTAAACCATGCGCTAATTCAACTAATTGTGTTTGCGCAGGTTGCCAGTAATTAGCTATGTCGGCGAGTGCAAAAAATTCCTCAAACCAATAATCAAATCCGTAGTCTGTTGGCACGCGCCCCGCTGATGTGTGGGGTGAGTAGAGCAAGCCCACTTTCTCTAAACGTGCCATGGCATTACGTACTGTAGCTGAGCAAACTGCCATACCTTTTAGCTTGGCAATTTTTGTTGATGGCACAGGTAAACCTTCACCATTACAATACGTGCTCATTACAGCCGCAAAAATTTGTTGATCTCGTGGGTTTAGTTTCATGGTTACTGCATCTTGTCTCATGTGCTTTATATCGGGGCAGAGCTTCTTAATTTCAAGTGATTAGCTACACGGCACGTAAATTAATGAGCTGCAAGATTAATTCATTGCAGTATTGCTAACGATCTGTATTTTCAAACACTTCTGTTTTAGGTTACTCTACAAATATTAAAACTTGCTGT
Organism: Pseudoalteromonas sp. 19-MNA-CIBAN-0066; assembly: GCF_040308705.1. Taxonomy (NCBI): domain Bacteria; kingdom Pseudomonadati; phylum Pseudomonadota; class Gammaproteobacteria; order Alteromonadales; family Pseudoalteromonadaceae; genus Pseudoalteromonas; species Pseudoalteromonas sp. 19-MNA-CIBAN-0066. Next base: position 25,358 of record NZ_JBEONZ010000002.1, on the reverse strand, counting down.
GTATTTATTATGGATTCTCCTTTTCGCACTATCGGCCTTATTGGTAAACCAAATCATCCAGATGCGGCGGCAACCTTGCAGCGCCTGCATACATTTTTACTTGCGCTTGGTTTTACAGTTATTGTAGAAAAACGCACAGGAAGCCAACTTATTGATATACCAAAAAATAAGTTAGTTAAACTGGTCGACTTAGGTGAACAAGCTGATTTAGCCATTGTAGTAGGTGGCGATGGCAATATGCTTGGCGCAGCGCGTGTATTAGCACGCTTTAATATAGCCGTTATAGGTGTAAACCGAGGCAATCTTGGGTTTTTAACCGATTTAAACCCCGAAGGTTTCGAAGCCAGTTTAGAGCAGGTACTCAGCGGTGAGTATGTTGAAGAAAAGCGCTTCTTACTCGAAGTAGAAGTGTATCGTCATAACGAACTTAAAAGTGCAAACTCGGCTGTAAACGAAGCCGTTTTACATGCCGACAAAGTAGCGCATATGATTGAGTTTGAAGCCTTTATAAATAACGACTTTGTGTTTTCTCAGCGCTCTGATGGACTTATTGTATCTACCCCTACCGGCTCAACTGCTTATTCACTATCGGGGGGCGGCCCTATTCTTACTCCTGAGCTTAACGCAATAGCACTAGTGCCTATGTTTCCACATACTTTATCGAGCCGACCTCTGGTAGTTGATGCCGATAACGAAGTACGCTTAAAACTAAGCCTTGAGAACACCGATAGTTTGCAAGTTAGCTGCGACAGCCATGTGGTACTCGCCGTTTTACCTGGTGATGAGGTGGTCATTAAAAAAGCCGATAAAAAGCTGCGCCTTATTCATCCTAAAAATTACTCTTATTACAACGTATTACGCCAAAAGCTCAATTGGGGCAGTCGTTTATACTAATTTTATTGCTAAGTATCGTGCTTTAGAGCAAAATATATTTTTTATAAAATAGCTAACCAAATCAGGATTGTGCGGCAATGACTTATATTGTTTTTTTTGCTTTATTATTATTAATTACATTATTAGCTAGTTATTTAATTGTTGAAAATAACCGTAAAAAAGCAATCGAAGCGAAAAAAAAGCTTTTTAATGCTCGAGTATCACAAGTTAATACTCGCTTAAAGCTAAAGCTCAATGAGTTACTTGACGCTAAGCTTATCCGACCCAAATACCTGCCACGTATACAAGCCATTGTAAGCAATTTTTTTGTGGTGCAAGCTCACACGGATGAAAACCTAAACCAGTTAGAAAGTACTGCCGATTTACTTATTAATATACTGTCGAACGAGTTAATTAAAACTTATCAAAGCAATGTTTCTCAAAATTTAGTCGATAATATCCAGTACTTTGTAGCGGAACTTCCCTTGCAAGGTATTTTATATAACAAGACTTTTTATCAAACTATTTTACCCGCCCTTATTGTTAATATTAAAACAGAAGACATAGAACAACTCGCTGATAATATTAATAATGCTGACGAAACAAGCGAAACTAATAGCCATTCTAAAATTATTCAAGATGAAGAAATTGCGTAAGTCATAAAAATTTAATTTGCAAAAAACCAAAACACTGTATAAATTAACAGTCAATTGACTGGATGGATAAACAGTATGTTAATTGGTTTAGAAATTAAAAATTTCGCAATTGTAAGTAATTTAAGTACAGAGTGGCAAAACGGCATGACCGCAATTACCGGTGAAACGGGTGCGGGTAAGTCGATTGCTATTGATGCCCTTTCGCTATGTTTAGGCGAGCGCGCCGAAGCCTCAGCTGTGCGCCCAAACACAGATAAAGCGGAAGTATGCGCGCAATTTGATTTAAGTAATTTACCCCTCGCTCATGCTTTTTTAGAACAAAATATGTTGAGTAACACCGATAACGAATGTTTATTGCGCCGCGTGGTGTGTAAAAATGGCCGCAGCAAAAGCTACATTAATGGCAGCGCTGTAACAGCAGCGCAACTAAAAGAGCTTGGCCAGTATTTAATTTCGATTCATGGCCAACATGCCCACCAACACTTGTTAAAAGCCGAGCATCAACTGCAGCTACTAGATGCCTATGCCGGACATCATAATTTGGTCAGTGGCGTTAGCCAAAGCTATAAGCAATTTGCTAATTTACAAAAAGAATTTAAACACTTACAACAACAACAGCAGCAGCAAGCTGCGCAAAAACAACTATTAGAATACCAAGTAGCAGAACTTAACGAGTTTGCCCTACAAGAAGGTGAGTTTGAACAAATAGAAGCTGAGCATTACAAGTTAAGTAATAGCCAAACGATTTTAGAAACGTGTCAGCGTGAGTTACAGCATTTATACGAAAGTGATGAGCAAAATGCTTGTTCGTTATTGCAACACAGCGCGCAACAGTTTTCTGAGCTGGCACAATATGACGAAACATTAGCAAGTGTAGCTACATTGCTTGCAGAGGCCGCAGTACAAGTAGAAGAAGCTAGCCGAGAAGTGCGCAGTTACACTGAGCAGGCCGATTTAGATCCTGCTCGCTTGGTGGAGGTAGAAAACAGATTAAGCGGCGCTATGGATTTAGCGCGTAAACACCATATTAAACCACAGGCATTGGTTGAGTTTCATCAAGCTATTAGTCAAGAACTCGAGTCTATTAGCAATAACAGCTCTCGCTTAGAGCAGTTAGAATCTGAAATTGAAAACACACTTAGCCATTATCAACATGCTAGTGAACAGCTAAGCCAAAGCCGCCGTGAGTATGCTAATACACTAAACCGCTTAATTAGTAACAGCATGGCAAACCTGTCAATGGAAAACGGTATATTTGAAATTGCCCTAACTCAAGAAACAGAACGCGCACCAAATAGCTTAGGCTACGACAATGTATCGTTTTTAGTATCAACTAACCCAGGACAACCATTACAACCATTAGCAAAGGTTGCATCGGGTGGTGAGCTGTCGCGTATAAGTTTAGCTATTCAGGTAATTATTGCGCAAAAAGTCACAACACCTACCCTTATTTTTGATGAAGTTGATGTGGGGATCTCCGGCCCAACGGCCTCTGCTGTTGGTAAGTTATTGCGTCAATTAGGTAAGTCTACCCAAGTGATTTGTGTTACCCATTTACCGCAAGTAGCCAGCAGTGCGCATCAACAGTTTTTTGTTGCTAAAGAAATAGCAAATGGAGAAACTTTTACCCATATGCAGCCTTTAAACAAAGATGGCAGAGTTAACGAAATAGCACGCCTATTAGGGGGTGATAATATAAGTAAAACAGCAAAAGCAAATGCTAAAGAGCTAATAATGGCACACGCTTAATATTACTTTTATACGTTTATTTTAATATGTGGTTAGTAGGGTTAAGAGTTAAGGATTAAAATGCAAAATACAGTTGCCTACTTTTGTTTAACTTCGGGCTGGTTAGTGTTAATCGTTAGCCTTGTTTTTCTAATTTTGAGTACCTTTAAACATACTCACTTTAAGCAGATTTTATTGCGCTATTTAAATACAGCATTGGTATGGCAGTTATTGGTCACGCTGGTTTTTATAATGAATAATACAACAGCCACTTTAAACAATTTTATTATTAGTTGTGGGGTAATAATTACATTGCAATTGCTATGTAATTTAGCCTGTTATTTAGGTTTAAAACGCGCAAAAGCAAAAGGCAGACCCTCTTTAGATCATTTTTCTATGGACTAAGTGTTCCTGCATTTTATTCAAGCAATAAATAAAGAACTTACAGTGTAGTAAAGCGTTTTAATGTGCTGCTTTGATGTTGGCTTTTAGTAGGTATTTTATTGCTGAGCTACTCAACTTTTTAAGTCTAAAAGCTAATGTTGCAGCATTTACGCACGTCTAATTTGGTTTGGCTGGTAAGTTTTTAATGATTAATTTATCGATAAGAAACGATTAATAAAAAACAATAAAACCACTATAAAAGTGGTTTTATTGTTTTAGCAAAATTTTGTATCAATACACCTTAAAAAGCGTGCTTATCGAGATATTATTCTGCGTCAGCTTCTTTATATTTAGCTGCTGTTTCAGTAATTAATGGTTGTAATTCACCACGCTGAAACATTTCGATGATAATATCACAACCACCAACTAATTCGCCATCTACCCATAACTGTGGGAATGTAGGCCAATTTGCATAAGCAGGAAGCTCAGCACGAATGTCTGGATTAAGTAAAATATCAACATATGCAAATGGTTCACCACATGACATTAACGCTTGCGATGCTTGTGAAGAAAAACCACAGTTAGGCAACTTAGGTGATCCTTTCATGAAAAGGATTATTGGGTTTTCTGAAATTTGCTGTTTAATTTTATCAATGGTTTCCATCTACAACCTCAAAATGACGATAATTTAATATACCTAAGGCCTTGAAAATAACTCAGTGAGACCATAGATCTATAACTTAAAATGGGCAAATAAAGCCGCAATTGAAATAGTCTTTAGCAATAGCATTGCTGTTTGCTAAAACTTGAGTAGAATACTCAACAATTATAGTAACACTATATTCCCGTTTGGTATAGATAACTGGCCTGTTCCAACAGGCATTACGTATTACTAAATCGACTATTAACTAAAAGAAGATGGAGATAAAAAATGGCATTTGAACTACCGTCACTACCATATGCAATTGATGCACTTGAGCCGCATATTTCAAAAGAAACTCTTGAGTTTCATCATGGTAAACATCACAACACTTATGTTGTTAAACTTAATGGTTTGATCCCAGGCACTAAGTTTGAAAACAAATCTCTTGAAGAAATCGTATGTTCATCAGACGGTGGCGTGTTTAACAACGCTGCACAAATCTGGAACCATACGTTCTACTGGAACAGTTTATCGCCAAATGGCGGTGGTGCACCGACTGGCGCGGTTGCTGATGCAATCAATGCTAAATGGGGCTCTTTTGATGCATTTAAAGAAGCATTAAACGACAAAGCAGTTAATAACTTTGGTTCTAGCTGGACTTGGTTAGTTAAACTAGCTGATGGTTCACTAGACATAGTTAACACTTCTAACGCTGCTACACCATTAACTGATGATGGCGTTACTCCAATCCTAACTGTGGATTTATGGGAACACGCTTACTACATCGATTACCGTAACGTTCGTCCAGATTACCTTAAAGGTTTTTGGTCGCTAGTTAACTGGGAATTCGCGAACGCTAACTTCGCTTAATTAGCCCTTAAAAGCTAAATTTAAAAAGACGCTGCGGCGTCTTTTTTTATGCTTGGTAAATTACCATCTCCTTGTACAAGTACCTCTTATATTAAAAAGTCAAGATCATAATTTTTAATATAAATTTTTAATTTTATTGCACAAAAATTCAAAATCGTGACTAGACTTTAAGAAGTTAAGCTATTTTTAAAGTGGGTTTTGGAGGTCTTTATGACGATTTTTGATCATTACCAAGCACGATACGAAGCTGGACAAGAAGAAGAGTACAGTATTGCTGAGTTTTTAGATATTTGTAAAACCGACAAATCTGCCTACGCAAGTGCCCCTGAGCGCCTACTAATGGCAATTGGCGAGCCACAAATGATAGACACAGCAACAGACGCACGCTTAAGTCGATTATTTTCTAATCGTGTAGTAGCACGCTATCCTGCCTTTGCTGATTTTTATGGTATGGAAGATGCCATCGAACAAATTGTTTCTTATTTAAAACACGCCTCTCAAGGCCTAGAAGAATGTAAACAAATTCTTTATTTATTGGGTCCGGTTGGTGGTGGTAAATCATCTATTGCCGAAAAACTGAAATACTTGATGCAACAAGTACCCATTTATTCTATTAAAGGCTCCCCTGTAAACGACCACCCGCTGTCATTATTCGATCCGATTGAAGATGCTAAATTACTTGAACAAGAATACGGCATTAAACCACGCTATTTGAAAACTATTATGTCGCCTTGGGCCGGAAAACGCTTAAAAGAATTTAATGGCGACATTAGTCAATTTAAAGTGGTTAAGCGCTACCCTTCTATTTTAAATCAAATAGGGATTGCCAAAACTGAGCCTGGGGATGAAAACAACCAAGATATTTCGGCATTAGTAGGTAAAGTAGATATTCGCCAACTAGAACATTTTGCACAAAATGATCCCGATGCTTACGCCTACTCTGGATCTTTATGTTTAGCAAACCAGGGCTTAATGGAGTTTGTTGAGATGTTTAAAGCGCCTATTAAGGTACTGCATCCTCTGCTAACAGCCACCCAAGAGGGTAACTACAACGGTACTGAAGGTATTAGTGCTCTGCCCTTTAACGGCATGATACTAGCCCACTCTAACGAATCTGAGTGGCAAACTTTTAAAAACAATAAAAACAATGAGGCATTCCTAGACCGGGTATATATTGTTAAGGTTCCTTATTGCTTACGTGTTACCGAAGAAATTAAAATTTACGATAAGCTACTTCAACACAGTGAGTTGTACAACGCGCCATGCGCCCCGGGAACACTTAAAATTTTAGCGCAGTTTTCAACGCTATCACGATTAAAAGAGCCTGAAAACTCGAGCCTTTTTTCAAAAATGCGAGTGTATGACGGCGAAACCCTAAAAGACACCGACCCTAAAGCTAAATCGTATCAAGAGTATCGAGATTATGCTGGGGTTGATGAAGGTATGACAGGACTTTCTACCCGTTTTGCTTTTAAAATTTTATCGCGAGTATTTAATTTTGACACCCTAGAGGTTGCTGCGAATCCAGTACATTTATTTTATGTGTTAGAACAACAAATTGAGCGTGAGCAGTTTGCATCTGATACCGAAGAGCGTTATTTGAGCTTTTTAAAAGGCTATTTAATTCCGCAATATGTGGAGTTTATTGGTAAGGAGCTGCAAACCGCATACTTAGAGTCGTACTCTGAATACGGACAAAATATTTTTGACCGTTATGTTATTTACGCCGACTTTTGGATTCAAGATCAAGAATACCGCGACCCCGATACTGGCCAACTATTTGACCGTGATGCCCTTAATGCAGAACTTGAAAAAATAGAAAAGCCAGCGGGTATTTCTAATCCAAAAGATTTTCGTAACGAAATAGTAAACTTTGTGCTTAGGGCTCGAGCGCACCATAATGGTAAAAACCCACTGTGGACCAGCTACGAAAAATTGCGCACCGTGATCGAGAAAAAAATGTTCTCTAATACCGAAGATTTGCTACCCGTTATTTCGTTTAATACCAAAACCTCTGCCGAGGATCAGCAAAAACACGAAGACTTTGTTAATCGTATGGTCGAAAAAGGCTACACACAAAAACAAGTGCGGTTGTTATCTGAATGGTATTTACGGGTTAGAAAATCGCAATAACCTTCATATTGGTAGTTTAGGAGGTAATTAATGGCGCATTTTATAGATAGGCGATTAAACGCAAAGAATAAAAGCACGCTTAATCGCCAGCGCTTTATTAGGCGCTATAAAAAACAAATTAAAGAGGCGGTTTCTGATGCGATTAATAAACGCAGTGTCACCGACGCAAGTTCGGGAGAGAGTATTTCTATTCCGCAACGCGATATTAGCGAACCTACATTTCATCAAGGAAAAGGCGGCAATAGAGAACAAATACATCCAGGGAACGATCAGTTCTCTACTGGCGATAAAGTAGAGCGCCCTAAAGGTGGGCAAGGTGGTGGCGCAGGAGGCGGTGAAGCGAGCGACTCGGGAGAAGGCCAAGACGAATTTGTATTTTCGATTTCAAAGGATGAATATTTAGATTTATTGTTTGAGGATTTAGAGCTGCCAAACTTGCAAGAAAATCAGCTCGACAAACTAGTACAAATGAAAACTCATCGCGCTGGTTTTTGCAGCGATGGTATGCCAAGTAATATTGATATTGTACGCTCACTCAAAGGCTCGTTAGCACGGCGCGTGGCCATGAGCGCAGGTAAAAAGCGTTTATTAGCAGAGCTTGAAGCTCAGTTAGTTATTTTACTTGCACAAGCACATCCTGATAAAGCTGCTATTGTGCTGTTAAACAGTGAAATTGAACTAATTAAAAAGCAAATTAAGGCAGTGCCTTTTATTGATAATTACGACTTACGTTTTCGTAATTACGAAAAGCGCCCTCACCCTACCAGCAAAGCCGTGATGTTTTGTATTATGGATGTGTCTGGCTCTATGGATCAGGCCACAAAAGACATGGCTAAGCGCTTTTATATTTTGCTATATCAGTTTTTAACACGCAGCTATAAAGACATTGAAGTAGTATATATTCGCCATCACACGCAAGCTAAAGAAGTTGACGAACAAGAGTTTTTTTACTCCCAAGAGACCGGCGGCACGATTGTTTCGAGTGCCCTTAAACTCATGGACGAAATAATTAAAGAGCGCTACAACTCTGAACAATGGAATGTGTATGCCGCGCAAGCGTCTGATGGTGATAACTGGGCAGACGACACACCGCAATGTGGACAAATTTTGCGTAATAAATTATTAAACGCAGTGCGCTATTTTGCCTATATAGAAATAACCACACGGGCGCATCAAAGTTTATGGCGCGAGTATCAAGACATAACCCAAAGCCATGCTAATTTTGCCATACAACATATTCAAAGCGTTGAGGATATTTACCCTATTTTTAGAGAGCTATTTAAAAAAGGTCGTCAGCAGCAAGGGGCTGCATAGCCTAAGCGAGGTAGTAAATATGAAGGATAAACATATAAGTGATGGCCCAGATTGGACTTTTGAGTTATTGGCCCAGTACCGTGATGAAATAGCCCGTGTTGCACAGCACTATCGCTTAGACACGTACCCTAATCAAATTGAAGTGATCACCGCTGAGCAGATGATGGATGCCTATTCTAGCGTTGGTATGCCTATAGGCTATAGCCATTGGTCATACGGTAAAAAGTTTATTCAAACTGAGCAAAATTATAAACGCGGTCAAATGGGATTAGCCTACGAAATCGTCATTAACTCCGATCCATGTATTGCCTATTTAATGGAAGAAAACACCCTGCCCATGCAAGCACTGGTTATGGCGCATGCTTGTTATGGGCATAATTCTTTTTTTAAAGGGAATTACTTATTTAAAACCTGGACCGACGCCGGCTCAATTATCGATTACCTACTGTTTGCTAAAAAGTACATTAGCCGCTGCGAAGAAAAATACGGTATTACTGAGGTAGAAACCCTGCTCGACTCTTGTCATGCGCTAATGAATTACGGCGTAGACAGATACAAGCGCCCGCAACGTATTTCATTATTTGAAGAACAAAAGCGCCAGCAAGAACGAAAAGACTATCTACAATCACAAGTAAACGAGTTGTGGCGCACTATTCCAGCTCAACAACAAGAAGCTAAAAAGCATGAGCGTCATTTTCCACAAGAGCCACAAGAAAATATTTTATACTTTATTGAAAAAAATGCGCCATTGCTAGAGTCATGGCAGCGTGAAATCATTCGGATTGTACGTAAAATATCGCAATATTTTTATCCGCAAAAACAAACCCAGGTGATGAATGAAGGTTGGGCTACATTTTGGCATTATACTATTTTGAATCACTTATATGACGAAGGAAAATTGACTGATTCATTTATGATGGAGTTTTTACAAAGCCACACTAATGTGATTTATCAACCACCTTATAATAGCCAATATTACTCGGGTATAAACCCTTATGCTCTGGGCTTTAATATGATGGTAGACATTCGCCGTATTTGTGAGCAGCCAACAGAGGAAGATAAACGCTGGTTCCCGCAGTATGCTGGCAGTAATTGGCTCGACACGCTGCACTTTGCTATGCAAAACTTTAAAGATGAAAGTTTTATAAGCCAGTTTTTATCACCTAAACTGATCCGTGACTTTAAATTATTTACTATTGTTGATCATACAAATAACCCTCATTTAGAAATAGGTGCTATTCATGATGATAATGGCTATAAAGCAGTGAGAGAGGCGTTATCGGCGCAATATAATTTAAGTAATCACGAGCCTAATATTCAAATCTATAATGTTGATATTAGAGGCGACAGATCTCTTACATTACGTTATGTGCCGCACAATAATATTCCGCTCGCTAACTCACACGATGAAGTACTTAAACATCTTTACCGTTTATGGGGATTTAAAGTAAAGCTAGAACAAGAGTCGAGTAGCGGTGAGGTTTCTATTCTTAGTCAATGTCCAATAGATGATTATCGCCATACCACGGAGTAAATAATCTAGGTTATGGATAATAGATTTATTAAGCAACGCTGCATACTCGCGTTAACTAACCGATATAAAAAATGACGCTTAGGCGTCATTTTTTATATCATCAAACATAGTAATACTATTCCTACCATTGTGTTTTGAATTATAAAGTGCTTTATCGGCAGCCTCAATCCAGCGTTCATGGTTTTTAAATTCATTACTATAAGAGGCAATGCCAATACTAACCGTCATACTCACTAGCTGATCTTTGTAAGCCACCGGGGTTGCCGCAATTAGTTCACGTAAACGCTCGGCTATTATCATCGCACCTTGTTTATCAGTATCGAGTAAGGTGATAGCAAATTCTTCACCACCGTAGCGCCCTGCTATATCTGTTTCGCGCAATGTGCCTTTTAGTAATTTTGCAATATGACGCAATGCCTCGTCACCACAACTGTGGCCGTACTCATCGTTCACTTTTTTAAAGTGGTCAATATCAAACATTAATAAAGTACTGCAACCACCACTGCGTTTAGTACGCAAAAACTCTTGGCGTAACGTATGTTCCCAGTGCCCTCGGTTAGCTAGCTGCGTTAAGCTATCGGTTTGACTAACTTGCTCAAGCTTTTTATTTAACTGTTCGAGTTCTTTTTTATTAACGGCTACATCTGTTACATCGTAAATAATAATACATATATGCTCAACATCACCACGGGTATTTGTTAGTGGAATAAAGGTGGCATTTTGGTACATATAATCAGCTTTGCCGGTAATTGGCCGATAGTTTTTAAAACGAAAGATATAAGGTTGCTGTTCCCAAATTGTAAACGAGCGGTTTTTTAGTACAAACACGGATTCAGATTTACTTCTAAACCACTTTTCATCTATTGCGGGAAATAAATCAAATAAGTCTTTGTGTTTAACTGCGCTTGGCAGTAATCCAGAATGATTTTCCATAAAACCATTCCATACACACACTTTATATTCTCTGTCGAGCACCACTAGGCCCACATCAACAGTATTAAACATATCCATTAACCAATGGATTTCATTCATATTTAAATCAGCTGACATAATCGTTAATCTTCTAATAGGTAGGCAACTTTGTACTTCAAAGTTTTTAGTGAGTCTTCGGTAAATAACAACATCAAATCGCAATTTATATTGTGGTTTTCAATACCGTAACTTATCTCGATTGCTAAGGTACGTTGCCAACGTGGTTTGTTAGATTTAACCAGCTCTGATACATCTCTATGCTGACCCAGTACTATGGGATGCCCTTGGCTAAATGTCATATCAAGTTGTTTAGAGAGTCCAGTTAAAATAGCGCCAATAAGTATATTACTGATATCCATTAACAGCTCTAGCTCTACTTTTTCATTGAGCTCACCGTCGTAGTTCATTAGCGATGCTATTTCTTTAAAGCTCGAGTCATTTAAAAGTAGTAATGCTTCCCCTGATACACCGCCGCCTATAAAGCCTTGGCAGATACCCGAGGTTGAGGTGCTGTTATCAATTGAGCGCAGCGCCATATCAAGCTCATTTACTTCTAGAATATTAACATTAGGTATGGGCAGCTTAACAAATACATTAAGTAACCTTGCGAGTAGGTCGCCTGCTTGCCCCATGGCCACGTTAGTAAGCTCTTGGTATATATCTCGTACATCAGGGTCTACCTGCTCACCTAACGAGTGCGCAAGGCGCTCTCGCATTGCTTTATCTTTAATGCCATGATGTTCAATAATAGTGGCTAGCTTTTCTGCGGAGCAAGGTTTTTGAATAAAATCAATTGCACCTAGCTCTAATACGCGCTCATGTGCCGCCGGCTGAATATCGCCAGAAACCACCACAGTGAGCACATTAAGACCAAGCTCTCGTATCGCTATGAGTACTTCATAACCATCCATTTCCGGCATATTTAAATCAAGAAAAAGAATTTCTGGCTGTATTTTTTTTATTTGGTTTATACAATCTACACCGTCATGCGCAAATTCAATTTTAATATCCCAATCCACTGGTAAAGATCGAGCTAATTGGCGTCTAGCTAATTTTGAATCATCACATATTAGTACCGATGTTGACATATTCTCTCTCTATTTTGACCCTGTTATAGGTATCAAACTGCATTAATAAAGGTTTAATTATTGTTTTTTATATACATATTTTTTACATATGTATGTTATATCAAAGTATACCTTGTTTACAATTTTTGATTAATAAATAAAAGCATCTACTTCTTCTGCTTGGTGAGCACTTCGCAGTATAATACACTTAACGCTATTACAGCCTGAATCTAAAAGGAAATACCCTATGTTTCGCTCGTTAATTTTTGCATTAAGTGCATTTAGTTCTGTGGCCTTTGCTGCCGATTATACCGAAAACACGCTTGATGCTGGCAAAGTATCCGCACAAGGTAAACCTGTTACTTTATTAGGTAAGGGAGTTGCTGTAGGTGATAGCGCACCAGAGTTTAAAGTGGTCGACGCTAACTTTACCCCTGTTACATTGAGTGCGTATAAAGGCCAAGCCGTTTTGATTAGCGTAGTACCTAGTTTAGATACCGGTATTTGCAGCCTACAAACTAAACACTTTAACGAAAAAGTAGCACAACAATTTCCAAACATAACCATGTTGACCATTAGTAGCGATTTACCTTTTGCGCAAAAACGTTTTTGCAAAGCTGAGAACATAGATAAGGTAATTGTGCTTTCTGATTCGGTATGGCACGACTTTGGTCAGAAGTATGGATTTATAATTAAAGATATGGGGCTACTAACACGCGCTGTACTTATTTTAGATAAAAACCATAACGTGGTTTATAAGCAATTAGTGAGTAACCTTGCAACTGAACCAGAATACGCCAGCGTGATTGAAAAACTAAAGGCACTTTAAATTAACCTAAACTCTGCACAAAAAAACCGCTAAATTTTACATTAGCGGTTTTTATTTAATAGAGGACTGTAAATTAGCCTAATAGCTCACCTAACTGTTTGCTAATAGCATCAACAGCTTGTGTACCATCTAGCTTATGATACTGGGTGTTACCCGCAGCAGCTTCTGCTTGGTAGTAATCAACCAATGGCATAGTTTGCTCATGGTAAATACCTAAGCGTTTACGTACTGTTTCTTCAGTATCGTCTGCACGAATAATAAGCTCTTCACCTGTTTCGTTGTCTTTATCTGCCACTTTTGGTGGATTATAAACAACGTGATAAACACGACCAGAACCTGGATGAACACGACGTCCACCCATACGCTCAACAATCACTTCATCAGCAACATCAAATTCAATAACGTGATCAACCACTACGCCATTTTCTTTCATCGCATCAGCTTGTGGAATAGTGCGCGGGAAACCGTCTAATAAAAAACCATTTTCGCAATCAGCTTTAGTAATACGCTCTTTTACTAAACCAATGATAATATCGTCAGAAATTAACTGGCCTGCATCCATTACTTTTTTTGCTTCAAGACCCAGTGGAGTGCCTTCTTTAATTGCTGCACGTAACATATCACCAGTCGAAATTTGTGGAATACCGTATTTATCCATCAAGTACTGAGCTTGAGTGCCTTTACCTGCACCCGGCGCGCCCAAAAGAATAATGCGCATATCATTGTCCCTTAGTAATAGTTTGTTTTTTGAAGCCTGAATTCTTCCATAAGCGCCGCCGATACTCAAGCAACTTATACTAATTGATAAGTCATTAGCGGGCATATAGCGTATAAAAAAGGGAACTTAGGTTCCCTTTTAACTTAATCTTTAATTTTTTAAACTTATTTGCTTAATTCAAGCATAAGTTTATTTAAGCGAGTTACAAACCCTGTAGGGTCTTTAAGTGTGCCACGCTCTGCAAGTAACGCTTGGTCAAGTAATACATGCGACCACTGTGCAAACTTATCTTCGTCTTGCTCATCATTTAAATGCTTAACAAGTTGATGCTCTGGGTTTAGCTCAAACACAGGTTTTGCTTCAGGAGCGGCTTGACCAACCGATTCCATTAGCTTTTGCATTTGTGAGCTCATGTCGTTGTCATCGCTAACAACACATGCTGGAGAGTCGGTTAAACGATGCGTAAAACGCACTTCTTTAACTTCATCACCTAACGCAGTTTTAATACGCTCTACTAAACCGGCAACTTCTTTTTCAGACTCTTCTTGCGCTTTTTTAGTCTCTTCGTCGTCAAGCTTACCTAAGTCTAAATCACCACGGGTGATTGATTGTAGTTGCTTATCAGCAAATTCAGTTAAGTGGCTCATCATCCACTCATCTACACGGTCACTTAGCAGTAATACTTCAATGCCTTTTTTACGGAAAATCTCTAAATGCGGAGAGTTTTTCGCAGCAGTAAACGTATCAGCCACTACGTAGTATATTTTTTCTTGGCCTTCATTCATGCGCTCAACGTATTGCTCAAGCGATACATCTTGCGTTGCTGAATCGGTATGCGTAGAAGAGAAACGTAATAGTTTACAAATTGCTTCTTTATTAGCTGCATCCTCTGCAGGGCCTTCTTTGATCACTTGACCAAATTCATTCCAAAATACTTGGTAATCGTCCGCTTTGTTTTTAGCCATACGCTCAAGCATTTTAATAATACGCGATGTACACCCTTTACGAATAGCTTGCGTTACTTTGTTGTCTTGTAGAATTTCGCGAGATACGTTAAGTGGTAAATCGTTTGAATCTAACAAGCCTTTTACAAAACGTAAATAACTTGGCATGAATTGTTCAGCGTCATCCATAATAAACACGCGTTGTACGTACAGTTTTAAACCACTTTGGCGATCACGATTCCATAAGTCGAATGGCGCTTTTTTAGGGATGTATAACAAACTAGTGTATTCAGTTTTACCTTCTACCTTGTTATGCGCCCAACTTAGTGGATCTTCCCAATCGTGGCTTACGTGCTTGTAAAACTCTTTGTATTCGTCATCTGAAAGCTCTGACTTATCACGAGTCCACAGTGCAGTAGCGCGGTTAATACTTTCCCACTCACCTGGTACTGCTGGGATTTTTTCGCCATCTTCCCCTTCAGACTCTGGCACTTCTGCTTTGTACATTTGTACTGGGGTCGAAATATGATCCGAGTATTTAGTCACTATGCTGCGCAGGCGCCACTCATCAGCAAACTCTTTTTCTTCTTCGCGAAGATGTAGAATAATGTCGGTACCACGGCCTTCTTTTTCAATTTCTTGCAGCGTGTACTCGCCTTCGCCTTGAGACTCCCACTCGTAAGCAGTTGTTTCGCCAGCTTTACGGGTGCGAACCGTTACTAAGTCTGCCACGATAAATGCTGAGTAAAAACCAACACCAAACTGACCAATTAACTGCGAGTCTTTACTTTGATCGCCAGTTAAGTTTTTGAAAAACTCAGCAGTACCCGATTTTGCAATCGTCCCTAAAGAGCTTATTACTTCATCGCGGGTCATACCAATACCATTATCAGAAATAGTAATGGTGTTAGCTTCTTTGTCAGCGCTAATACGCACACGTAAGTCAGCGTCGCCTTGGTACAGATCACCTTGTGATAATGCTAAAAAGCGTAACTTGTCTGCTGCATCTGAGGCATTTGACACAAGTTCACGTAAAAATATTTCTTTATTAGAATAAAGAGAATGAATCATTAAGTTTAATAATTGTTTTACTTCTGTTTGAAAGCCTAATGTTTCTTTTTGTGCTGCAGTCATTTATATATCTCCAATTTGCAAAGTGTCTGCGTTATGCACTTAATATGGGGGGAGCTGCTAGAACTTCAAGGGAAAAAATAAAAAAAGTCCTAACCAATATTGTCTTAAAACTAAAACGTACCAGCGCATTGCATATGAATTTGTTCATTGCTTACCGGGTGCTGAAAATACAAATCACTTGCATGAAGCTGTAAGCGCGCTGCCATATGCTCGCTTTGTGCATTGTTATATAAATCGCACCCTAAAATAGGATGCCCTATAAACTGGCTGTGAATACGCAATTGGTGCGTACGCCCTGTAATGGGTGTAAATTGCACTAAGGTTCGCTGTGGTTGCGTTAGGCGCTGCAGCACTTTATATTCACTTACGGCTGTTTTACCTGTGGTTTCGCAGATTTTAACCCGCGGAAAAAGCAGTTTATCTTTTGCTATCGACGCACTAATTTGCCCTTCGTCGTCAATTAACCATCCGTGTAACATGGCTACATAGCGCTTTTTAATTGTACGCGCCTGAAACTGTTTATTTAGGTGCTTAGAAGCCGCCGCGTTTAATCCCACAATCATAATGCCTGATGTACCTAAGTCTAACCTATGCGGTAACTTAGCCTCAGGGTACGCAGCCGTAATACCTGTTTGCCCATTTACCAAACGATAATGCACAGAATCCCAATTGAGCGGATTTTTACCCGACAAACTCAACAAACCACTGGGTTTGTTGATCAGTAAAATGTCTTCATCGTGATAAACAATCTGCACGCTCTGATCACACTGCGGCGCGACAAAGTTATCAATAGCGCAGGGGGTTAAGTGATGAAATTCAGACATAGTCTTCCTAATAACACATAGCGCCACCTAGGCGGCATGTGTCTGGTTCAAAGTAAAGTGAGTAAATTACACCGGTAAAGCTGAGCGCTGATTAGCTGCTCTGCTAGGGATAACACTTGATACAGGGCCATTTATTAAAAGCAGATAGTAACATTTGCCGCTGTAAAATAACCCATGAATTGGTTAATCAGTGTGACTTAATAGGCAAAATGCAGCATCGCTTCAACAAAAAAGCTTTGATCTTTTTCTAAATTCGCTCTGTTACTCATATTTATATAGCTGGTAATCAGTTCAAAAGAGATTTTTTTTGTATACAAATACTGTGTTGTTAAGCTATAAGTATCGGCAATTTTAGCGCCTTTTAATTGCTCATTAGCAATAAATAGACTCCTGCCAGGACCAAAAATATCGCCCTGTTCGTTCACTCTAAATAATCGACGCATATCCAAACTAATATCAAATTTATCAGTAAGTTGAGCTTGCAATTTTGCGCCTATATGTTTGATATTTGTGGTAGAAAATATACCTGCCTCAGAATAATACGGCGCTTTTGCATATAAAGATCGAAAATATCCATCTTCATGCCCTGCCTCACCGCCCGTTGCATAACTTAAAGTAGGGCCAAACTTTAAGTTTGCGAAAGAATACAGCCCAGAAAACTGTGCAAACCATGCTTTAGTATGCTCACTCTTTACTATGCTGGTTTGATGAGCCACGTGAAAAGTGCTACTAAAACGGCCTGATTTTTTACGATATTGGGCTTCAATAGTGTGTCTGCTTTCGTTATTTTCTGCCGTGGTATCGCGGTACCACATGCTGTGCAGCAGTAATTCAGCTGTGCTCAAGTACACACCTGTTATTCTTTCAGAAGATAAATGTTTATCATCAAACACGCCTGCTTTGCTAACCACAGCATAGCCATGGTATGCATTAATTTGCAGCTGGTTAAGGACGTTATTTTGATACATCACGCCATCGAAGCGTCTTCTTACGTTGGTACCTTCGCGCTTACCTAACAACCTTTGGTCTGCAACTGACCAAACTTGTCGACCTAATTTAATAGCATGATTAGGGCTTGTAACACTCAGATAGCCTTGATGCAGATCAAATTCATTATGCTCAAATGAATATTTTCCTTGTGCAAAAGAGGAATCATACGCAGCAATCGTTTCGAGATAAAATAAGCTATTATTACTAAGTGGCAAATCTGCCTTAAGTAGCAGTCGAGCGAAGTTGGTTGATAAATCAGTATCGGAGAGCTCATTATTTTCAATGTGTTGAAACTTAATACGTCCTTCAACGGCAACCTCAGCCAAAACACAACTACTAAGTAAAAGTAATAGTAAAGACAAACCATATCGAGTCATTTAACTTTCTCCGCACGCGACGACTAGCTAAGCTAGCTCATCAGTTAAACCTAAAGAACCACAATAATTGGTTATCTTTATTGTGTAGCTAAACGGATATTAATTTATTCCAGCCAAGCTATTTACGGTATCGGTGTTGTTTACACTAATTTTTTTGCAAACACAGCTGAAATTATAAGTGATTATTAAAAAGATCAATATTATAAAAAATAGCCTGTTAC
Organism: Pseudoalteromonas sp. 19-MNA-CIBAN-0066; assembly: GCF_040308705.1. NCBI lineage: Bacteria > Pseudomonadati > Pseudomonadota > Gammaproteobacteria > Alteromonadales > Pseudoalteromonadaceae > Pseudoalteromonas > Pseudoalteromonas sp. 19-MNA-CIBAN-0066. The sequence continues at coordinate 7,147 of NZ_JBEONZ010000002.1, read as the reverse complement.
ACTCTACTCACGAGAACGTAATGCCATTGTGCGTATAGTTCTTACTCAAACAGTAAATTACTCGAGGTTTTCAGCTAGTAAAAGCGAATGACATCCCAGATAGCACCTACCAATAAAGCATTAAACACTGAGCACTCCTAATAGAGCCTTAAGGTATAAAATGATAAAAACGATAGCTTATTAAGTGCAGCAATCGTTGTGGCGTTAGTTTCAGCCACGGCTAATGCGAGCAGCGCATATGGATATGGATATGGATATGGAGTGAACTACCCAGCGGCTAAAGATCACAGGGTTTTCTCGTTAAGTAATCGATAAAAATGCAGATCGTATTGCAGCAGGAACAAGTTTACTTGGTTACGATGTATATCGTACAAGCGATATACAGGGTAAATCTGATGGGTTTACTAAGATTAATGAGGCAATGATTGCTGCTAAAGGTTTGCAGATTGCCCAAGTGAAAAGTCGTCACCATTACGCGTTAACCGATACACTGCTATTAACAGAGAGAGTTATTAAACGTATAGTTCGTCACTCTAGTTATAGTCCAATCTCAGCGGTTGCTTAGTCAGCCTATGTAACCTGAGCTCCGGATAATAAACTTAAATATAACTATGATTCAATACGTGAGTAAATCTCTTAACCAAAATTTATCCTAAGCGTCTTACGCGGTTATAATGCTATTAATTAAAGCGAAAATTAATCAGCCGACACAACATAAGTTATGTGGGCTGATTTAGTTATTCAAATAGCCGTGCTAGTTCAGTCTTGTGTTACCGCTCGTCTGCCACTAAAGGCATGCATTAACGTTGTCCCGTCGACTAAGTCAAGCTCACCACCTACCGGTATGCCATGGGCAATACGCGAGGCACCTACTTTGTATTTATGACAAAGCTGGGCAATATAATGTGCGGTGGTTTCGCCTTCAACCGTAGGGTTGGTTGCTAAAATCACCTCACTTATACCGCTTTGAGCCAGCTTTGTCTCTAAAACATCTAGGCCAATTTCTTTAGGGCCAATACCATCAATAGGCGATAAATGCCCCATTAATACAAAGTACAACCCTAAATATTGACCCGTTTGCTCTATAGCAAGTACGTCGCTTGGCGATTCAACAACACATAATATGCCGCTGTCTTGGCGTTTAGTACTTAAACAAATATCGCACTGCGACTGCTCGCAAAAAGTGCGACATGACTCACAATGACCAACCGCCGTCATAGCTTTTGTCAGTGCATTGCCAAGTTGAGTGCCCCCTTTACGGTCGCGCTCTAGCAAGTGAAAAGCAATTCGTTGCGCTGACTTAGGGCCAATGCCCGGCTGACAACGCAATGCTTCTATAAGCTGAGTTAAACTAGCTGAAAGTTGCATATAGGCTTAAAACGGCATTTTCATACCTGGTGGTAATTGCATACCGCCAGTTACTTTACCCATACGCTCTTGTGTTTCGTCTGCTACACGGCGTACAGCATCGTTACATGCAGCTGCAAGTAAGTCTTCAATCATGTCTTTGTCGTCTTGCATTAAGCTCTCATCAAGCTCTACGCGACGAACGTTGTGATTACCTAGCATAGTTACTTTAACTAAACCGGCACCGGCTTCGCCTACAACTTCTAATGTTGCAATTTCGTCTTGGGCTTTTTGCATGCGATCTTGCATTTGCTGCGCCTGCTTCATCATGTTACCCATTCCACCTTTAAACATAACTTTCTCTCTTTCTTTTTTAATACATTAACTAGGTTACTAAATAAGGGCTGTTGTAATAAATTACAATGCCTGAATGCTGTTTTCGTCAATTTCGGCGCTAAATAGCTGCTGAAATTGTACTATATTATCGTCTGAGGTGATCACATCTATTGCTTGCTGATGACGACCTGCATCAATTTTTTGCTGAATTAAGTAAGGCGAATCAATCACCCCTTTAGCAAAATTAATACTCAGTGTTACATTGTGCTCATAAATACTGGATAACACCGCATCAAGTCTTTGGCGTAGCATGGGCGTATCTAAATGTTTTTGTGATTCATCAACATCTATATGCAAATTATTGCCTTGCTTAGTAAAAATAGAGTGCAACGCAAACTGGCGCATACGCCCGCCTAATCCCATGCGTTTAATTAAATATGCCCACTCGTCTTGCTGATGCGCAAAGCGAATTTCGCTTATTGGGCTTTGAAAATCATCAGGCGCTGGAATGCTAGGCTGCGCTACAACAACTTCGGGTACTTTTTGCGGGTTAATTTGCTCAAGTAACTCAGGGGCTAAATTTTCGGTAATTGTTTGGTGCTTTGCTTTAAAGTCTATTTTTCGCTCAGGCTTTGACTCAAACTGAGCTTGGCTTGCTGCCTTGTTTTGGCTCCCCGCTAGTGGGAGCTGTGGCTTTTTTTCGCTCTCACCTGCGAAATCATTAGGCCACGGCGGCGGATTATCTGCGTGTGTTTGCTGCGCATTATTGTTAGCTCTACTGTGATCAATTGCATCGCTATTTGTTGTAACATTTTGCTCATTGCTGTTACTGCTATTAGCTGTAAAACGACTCGGGCGAGTGTTAGCAGAGCTTAAATTTGCTGTATTTTGCTGCTCCGTCTCTTTTGCATTTGAGAGCTTACCCGCACCCGATATATTTCTATCTCTTAAAATACGTGCAATAGCAGATTGCGCTCGCGCTTCTTGTTCGCTAATTGAGGTGTCTGTTGCTTGGCTTTGCTGAGCTTGCGCTGCCGTATTTGTTGCAGGGTTAAACCCTTGATCAACCGCACTACTAATAACATCATCAAACTGTGCAGCTAATGAGTGCTCTAAATTACTTTGCTGTAAGTAGGCTTCATCTTCGCTTTGACGCTGGGCTTGCTCGTCAGTAACGTCATTTGTATGCTGATGTTGCTGAGTTACTAATTGCTCACTCGCCGCTTCATTTGGCACAGCCGACACAATTGTTGGCTCTACTGCTTGATCAACTGCTGGTACCGCAGTTGAAACCTGCTGCGTTGTACTAGAGTTATTATTAAGTGGATCGGGCGCTACGTTTTGCGGCTCTGATAGCTTAGCGACCTCAGCTGGTTTTGGCTCAATAATTTGTGGTTGCGTTGTATCATTAATTTGAGCTGTGCTTGGTAGCGGTTTACTTTTATTTAAAATATCACGTAAGGCACTGGCCTTTGTCGTATTACTTTGCACCGGCTGTGTATTTACAGCTACTGGTTGCTGACTTTGTGTATCAATTGGCTGAAACGCTAACAGCCTCAGCATAATCATTTCAAAGCCTAAACGAGGCTCTGGCGCCCATTGTAGATCTTTTTTACCGTTTAACAGGAGCTGATAGTAAATTTGAATTTGCTGTGGATTTGTATTTTGAGCAACATGCGTGATGTAATCGGCATTTGTTTCATCAAGGGCGGCAGCTTCAGGCACTAATTGGCTTAACTGTGTCAAATGCGTTAATGCAATTAAATCATCTAGTAAGGCCACATAATTAGGATTTCTGCTAGCAACATTAGCTACTTCTTTCATTAGCGCTGCGCCATCTTGGGCAAGTAACGCGGCTAGTAAACTTTGGCTATAATGGGTGTCCATTAAACCAAGCATAGTTTGTACAGCTTGGTTATTAATATCACCATTAGTTTGCGCTATAGCTTGATCGGTTAAGCTAAGTGCATCTCGCATACTACCGTCTGCGGATTTGGCAATAATGCGCAAAGCATCGTCGTCAAAGTTCAGTTTTTCATACGTCAGTACGTGTTCAAGCTGAGTTTTTATTTCACTTTGCGATAACGCATTTAAGTTAAATTGTAAGCAACGAGATAATATAGTGACAGGTAGCTTTTGTGGATCGGTAGTCGCAAGTAAAAACTTCACGTGCTCAGGCGGCTCTTCCAACGTTTTTAGTAGCGCATTAAAGCTGTGCTTAGAAAGCATGTGAACTTCATCGATTAGGTATACTTTATAACGGCCCCGTGTAGGCGCGTATTGTACGTTATCGAGTATTTCGCGAGTATCTTCTACTTTAGTGCGCGAAGCTGCATCTATTTCGAGTAGGTCAATGTAACGTCCTGCTTCTATATCTTTACAGCTACTACATTGACCACACGGATTTGCCGAAATGCCTTCATCACAATTTAAGCTTTTAGCAAAAATACGCGCTATTGTGGTTTTACCCACACCTCGGGTTCCAGTGAATAAATAAGCGTGGTGCAGTCTATTTTGCGTTAGCGCATTAACCAGCGCTTGTTTAACATGAGACTGTCCAACCAATTCATGAAAGGTTTGTGGACGCCATTTTCTCGCTAGAACCTGATAACTCATCGATTACTCGCCTTCGAATTCAACCAATTTTAGGATTTTAATACCCATTTTTGCGATACGCTTTTCACCACCAAGCTCTGGTAATGAAACAACAAATGCTGCATCAGTGGCTTCGCCACCTAATTTTTGCACTAATTTAATGGTTGCTTCAATAGTACCACCGGTTGCTAGTAAGTCATCCACAAGCAATACTTTGTCACCTGGAACGATAGCATCTACATGCAGTTCTAATGTGTCTTCGCCATATTCAAGTAGGTAGTCTTGACGAACAACTTCACGCGGCAGTTTGCCAGGCTTACGCACTGGAATAAATGGAATACCCAAAGCATAAGACAAGGGTGCACCAAAAATAAAACCTCGTGATTCAGTACCAATAATTTTGGTAAAGCCCTGATCTTTATATGCAGCAATAAAAGCATCGATAGTCGCTTTAAATGCATCTGGGTTTGCCATTAGTGTAGTTACATCGCGAAACATAATGCCCGCTTTAGGGTAATCAGCAATAGTAGTTATGCTGTTTTTGATAATTGCTGGTGTTACTTGAGTCATAATTTTAACTGCTCAATGGTTTATATTACAAAGCAGCTGATTATAACCTTAAGTGACCTTTGATTGCGAGTTTGACGTTATTATAAAAGGTGTTTTAACCGTTTCAGTCGAGGGGAAGTTTTATAAATAAGGCTGTTGGTAACAACAGCCTTGAGATAAATAATTAAGATAACACAGCAAACCAGCCAACAATTGCATTTAAGCAACCAATACCTACAAATATAGCTACGAAGCCAAAAAAGTACGCTGCATTGAACGGATCTTTAAATTCTTTATCATCTGACATTTTTACAACCTTTTATTAAGCACGACACATAAGGGCGTCATAATAAACGATGTAAAATAATCTATAAAGAGCTTAAGCTTGATTTTTTGTCACTATAATCCCAAGCTCAGCCATGGCACGTAAAGTAACAAGTGCGCCTTGGGCAATTTGTGCAGCGCTAAACTGCACAGCATGGCGGGTTACTTGCTCGCAAATAGTATCGAGTATCAAACCATCATGCTCACTTATAATCGATAATAACAAGGCTGTCATAGCATTAGTTGTTAAAAATTGAACTTCATCATCGCCATCGCGATATACAACAAAATAATTTGGCTGTGCTGATGGTTGTTGCGGCTGAAACTGTGTACTTATTGTTTGCACCGCAAATTGGTAACTTAAATTACGTGCAGTACTTGATAAGTACAAACGCGCAGAAGCAACCTGATCAGACGCTATGAGTTGCTCATTTTCAGCCTGCTGTGTAATAGCTACATCTAATTCAATCCATTCATAATGGGCAAGCTCGAGCATAAATGGCGGATCATATTTTTGCATCTCATAATTACTTGATAAATAATTAATGAACTCCCCTGCTATATCTAAAAAATACGGTGAGTGACAATCATATTCACTAAAAAATCGGCGAATAAGCATTTGCCATTGTTTATCGCTGTATAAGGTTTTTAACACCGGAAAACCTGACGAAATAAACCCAACAATATTATTAAAAAATAAATCGCGGTAAATCGCCATGCGTCTATCTTCAATTCCTTGCGGCTTTTTATTTTGGCTGGGTTTGCGAATATGCGCCATAAATTCGTTTTGTATTTCAATAAAGCTCATAACTAAATACTCCTTTTGCAGGCACTCTAGGTTCAGACATGCTTATTAAGCTCGCTGTTTGATTAATGATTTATCAAGGTATTTTGCTTGCAGGTTATGAATAATATCTAGCTCTTTGGTTAATACATTAATGGTCGGTATATTAAAATCTCGCTCGAGCAACGTCGAAAATACACCGTGAGTTTGGTACGCTTTATCGAGTAACTGCCAAACTGGGTCAATTACATCTGCACCATGAGTATCTACAATTAGATCATCTGCTTCATTGTAATGCCCAGCTACATGGCCGTAAGCAATGCGCTGTGTAGGTAATCCGGTTAAAAAGGCTTCGGCGTCATAACCATGGTTTACTGAGTTCACATAAATATTATTCACATCGAGTAACAGCTTACAATCAGCTTGCTCTAAAATAGCATTAGTAAACGCCAGCTCTGACATTTTCTGCCCTGGGGCTGCGTAATAAGACACATTTTCTATAGCAATTTGGCGCCCTAATATATCTTGTACTTGTTTGATACGCGGCACTACATGAGCAATCGCTTCTAAAGTAAACGGAATAGGCATTAAATCGTACATATGCCCAGTGCCAGAGCAGTAACTTAAGTGCTCGCTGTAAATTTTTACATCATGTTCATCAAAAAACTTTTTAAGTGATTTTACAAATTCAATATCAATTGGCGCAGTTGAGCCAATTGAGAGCGATAAGCCATGACAAGCAAAACTATTAGCACTGGTTAATGCTTTAAATTGTTTTTTAAAACGCCCACCTAATTTCAGCCAATTTTCTGGAGCAACTTCCATAAAATCGACTTGTTTAGGTACATGCATTAGTAACTCGTCAAGCATTTCTCTGCGTAAGCCTAAACCAACCATACCTAAGTCAGTATTTATAATTTGTGTCATAACCACTCCCAACAAAAAGGGCCAACCGGCCCTTTATTCTATATGGTATTAAAGTATTTAACCTGAAGTAAAGTTATTCTACTTTAATAAATTTTAATGACCGCCACACTTACCTTCACCACACTTGCCTTCTTTTTTGGCTTTTGCATCTACGTCACTTTTAGCTTCGCCACATTTGCCTTCTTTTTTAGCTTTTGCATCTGCGCCACATTTAGCTTCGCCACATTTGCCTTCTTTTTTAGCTTTTGCATCTGCGCCGCATTTAGCTTCGCCACATTTGCCTTC